>NZ_JBEXQG010000004.1:0-237405 GCF_040612485.1 Streptomyces sp. NPDC006385 | reverse complement strand
GGGGGGTGTCCGCCCGCAGTGGCCGGCGTCAAGACACGGCACCTCCTGGCCATACCCCCGCCGCCGGTCCGAGGACGGACACCCCCCGGCGCGGCCCCGACCCACAACGCACCCCAGGCGCTACGCGCACCCCCACCGAACCCCGCACAGGCGCCGCAGGCATCCCACCGCGACCCCACCAAACCCGTCACCCATTCAGCCCACCACCACCCACCCCCCACCCCTCACCCGAGCCATGGTCGTAACAGCAGCCCACACCACACGCACGCACGCAGCAAGCAGCACGCACGCAGCACGCCCTGAGGAGTGGAGCCCGACGTGACCGGCACCGCACGACCACGCCCCGGAGGTCCCGGCGTTGTCGCGCGGGGGCGCCGGTGGCGGTGGGCGCGGCGCGGGGCCCTGGGCGTGGGGCTCGCGGTCGTGGCCGCCGGCGGAGCCGGGTGGGCCGTCTACGCCAAGCTCGACTCCAACATCACGCCCGACGAGGCCGCCGCCGCCGAACTCGCCCGATACGAGAAGGAACGCCCCACCTCACTCGTCCGCGGCGCACAGAACGTCCTGCTCATCGGCTCGGACTCAAGGGCCGGAAACGCAAACCGCCGCTACGGCCGCGACTCCGGCACCGAGCGCTCCGACACCACCATCCTCCTGCACCTCTCCGCAGAACGCCGCAGCGCCACCGCCGTATCGATACCCCGCGACCTGATGGTGAACGTCCCCGGCTGCCGCCGCCCCGACGGCACCCGCAGCGACCCCATGTTCGCGATGTTCAACCACTCCTTCCAGGTGGGCGGTTCCGCCTGCACCATCCGCACCGTGGAACGGCTCACGAACATCCGCATGGACCACCACATGGTCGTCGACTTCCACGGTTTCAAGGAGATGGTCGACGCCCTCCACGGCGTCGAGATCTGCCTCGCCAAACCCATCGACGACAAAGCCGCCAAACTCAGGCTCCCCGCCGGAAAGGTGACCCTCAACGGCGAACAGGCCCTCGGCTACGTCCGCGCCCGCAAGTCCCTCGGCGACGGCAGCGACACCGACCGCATACACCGTCAGCAGCGATTCCTCGCCGCGCTGGTCCACAAGGTGCAGAGCAACGACGTCCTGCTGAACCCGGTCAGGCTCTACCCCGTCCTCGACGCCGCGACGTCCTCCCTCACCACCGACCCCGCCCTGGCCAGCCTGCGCGGTTTGTACGAACTCGTCCGCGGCGTGCGCGACATCCCCACCGAACGCGTGCAATTCCTCACCGTTCCCCGAGAGTCGTACCGCTACAACGCCAATCGTGACCAACTCGCGGAGCCCGAGGCCGCGCGTCTCTTCGAGCGGCTGCGCACCGACACGCCCGTGGAAGTAACCGATTCGCCCGGTATGCACCCCGCCTCCCCGCACGATCCCTCGCACAGGAGTTCCCGCACCGGCGACGGAAAGTCCGCCACCGAGCAATCCGACGAGCCCACGGGACACTCGGGACCCACCTCGGGACCCACTCCCCCGCCCCCCACCTTCCGCGGCAACACCGCCGCCGAGAACCCCTGCAGGTAAAGCACTCACCAAGCCCACGAACCCTAATTCAAAGAAATGGGACAGATTGCCCAGTTGTAGGGACGTGGAATTTGTCACCGTCGTGGCTTGGCGCTGAACTGGGCGGATAGTGTGAGCGATCCGGTGCACCCGGCCGTAGTTAGGCTTGCGCACTGTTTGACCGAGACCCGAGCGCCTTGGAGGGGGAAGGCGCCGCGTGGCCCCGACGGAGGATTCAGACAACCGTGGACGCGCAAGGCCGTGGGCGGGCGGACGACATCGATCCCGCAGACCAGTGGGTGCTCAATCCGAACACCGGCGAATACGAACTGCGACTGACCCCTTCCGCACCGCAGTCATCGGTCCCCGGACCGCGCAGAGCCGCCTCACGCACAGGCGCCGCCTCACGCGTGGCCGGTGGGAGAGCCAAGGGCGCGGCCGGCACCGGCGGCCCGGTGCGCGACCGGTCCGCGGCGCCCGGACGCGACACGCGGCCGACGCCGGGCCGTGAGGTCCCCTCGCAGCGCAGGCGCCGCGGCGCGCCCGAGGAGCCGCCGCCGGGGCGGCGCGGTCGCCGGCCGGCGAAGCAGAACAAGGCGAAGAAGGCCGTGCTGTGGACCGGCGGTGTGATGGCGTTCGTGGTGGTCGCCGCCGCGACCGGCGCCTATCTCTACATCGAGCACCTCAACGGCAACATCCAGTCCGTCTCCGACGACGGCGCGAGCACCGGTGGCTTCCAGAAGGACAAGGCCATCAACATCCTGCTCATCGGCACGGACAAGCGCACGGGCGCCGGCAACGGCAGCTACGGCGACAAGGGCAGCGCCGGACACGCCGACACGACGATCCTGCTCCACGTCTCCAAGGACCGCTCGAACGCGACCGCGCTCAGCATCCCGCGTGACCTGATCGTCGACATCCCGGACTGCCCGACCGAGCAGGAGGACGGCTCCCAGAAGGTCATCCCGGGCGAGACCGGCGTCCGCTTCAACACAAGCCTCGGTCAGGAGGGCCGTACGCCCAGCTGCACCGTGCGCACGGTCACCGAGCTGACCGGGGTCAAGCCCGACAACTTCATGGTGGCCGACTTCAACGCGGTGAAGACCCTCACGTCGGCCGTCGGCGGCGTCGAGGTGTGCCTGGCCAAGGACATCAAGGACCCGGACTCCAAGCTCGACCTTCCCAAGGGTGAGCACGTGATCGAGGGCGAGCAGGCGCTGGCCTTCGTCCGCACCCGGCACTCGGTCGGGTTCGGCGGCGACCTGAGCCGGATCGGGCTCCAGCAGCAGTTCCTCAGCGCGCTGATGCGCAAGCTGAAGTCGAACGACACGCTCACCAGTCCGACGAAGATGATCAAGCTGGCGGAGGCGGGCACCAAGGCGCTGACCGTCGACTCCCATCTCGACAGCATCGACAAGCTGAAGGACCTGGGCCTGGAGCTGGGCAAGCTCAACACCAAGAACCTGACCTTCACGACGATTCCGGTGATCGACAACCCGGCCGAGAAGGTGAAGGCCACCGTCGTGCTCGACGAGACGAAGGCTCCCGAGGTCTTCTCGGCGATCCAGAACGACGTCTCCTTCACCGCCGTCAAGCAGCAGAAGAAGAAGGAGGCCGCCGCCGTGGCCGCCCGGCTCAAGGGCACCAAGGCCGACCCCTCCGAGGTGCGGGTGCAGGTCTTCAACGGCGGGGCGCCCGCGGGCAGTGCTCAGGAAACCCTCGCCTGGCTGCAGACCGAGGAGGGCGTGAGCAAGTCCGAGAACGCGGGCAACGCCCCGGCGACGCTGGCGAAGACGACGCTCGAGTACGCCCCCGACCAGGCCGACCAGGCTCGCCGGCTCGCCGCCATCATGGGTCTGTCCGGGTCCGCGATGAAGCCCGGCGAGAGCGTGACCAACTCCCAGGGCCTGCCCACGATGACCCTGACGCTGGGCAAGGACTTCAAGGGCGCGGGGGTGTCGCTCACCGCTCCGACCAAGGCGCCCGATGTGGAGAAGTCCACGGCCGACAAGGTCGAGTGCGCGAAGTAGTGCCCAAGGGGCCCGTCCCACCTCCGGCTTGAGGCGCGGCCCCCGTCGGCACGGAATCCGCGGCGGGGAACGCAACTGTGCGGGGCGTTCGTTTGTCTGACACAGGACGTGGCTGTGTCAGGCGGCGTCGTCCCGACATGGCACGCTGCCGTGCCGAGCGTTGATTTTGCCGACGCGTGGCCAACCCGGTTCGGACCCAAGGGGTCTGACCAGGTGCGAACCAGTGTCGGACAGGCTGGCCCGACATGGTTCGCTCCGCTGCGGACAGGGAGGTCCGGCGCGGAGCGAAGCCGTGCCGGGCAAAGGGTGGGGAAGGGCAAAGAGTTGGCGCAGAGCAGTGTGCGAGGCGAGGCCCCCGCAGTGGACGACACCATGTCCCTCACCCCGCGGGCCGACCAGGACACGCCGGCCGACCTGGGCGGCCGGCACGGTGGCGGGGGACGCGAGGGCGGCCGGGGAACCGGAGGCAGGCCCCGCAGACGGCGTGTGCTGCGCTGGTCGGCGACGGTTCTGGCGGTGGTGATACTGGGCACCGCGGGTGCCGGGTATCTCTACTACCAGCACCTCAACGGCAACCTGAAGAAGGACGACCTCAACCTCGGCGACGCCAAGGACCGCGCCGCCAGGACCGAGGCGAACGCGGCCGGCCAGACGCCGCTGAACATCCTGCTGATCGGCTCGGACGCGCGCGACAGCAAGGAGAACCAGAAACTCGGCGGCGCCAAGGAGACGTTCGGCGGCACCCCGCTCGCCGACGTCCAGATGCTGCTGCACGTCTCCGCGGACCGCACCAACATGTCGGTCGTGAGCATGCCCCGCGACACGCTCGTGGACATACCCAGGTGCACGGACCCGGACAGTGGGGACGTGTACCCGGCGCTTCAGCGCGCGATGACGAACCGGTCGCTCGGCCGCGGCGGCCCGGGGTGCACGGTGGCGACGTGGGAGAAGCTCACCGACATCCACATCGACCACTTCATGATGATCGACTTCTCGGGCGTGGTGTCGATGGCGGACGCGATCGGCGGCGTCCCGGTCTGCGTGAACGCCAACATCCACTCCAAGGACAGCGAGGGCCACGGCTCCGGGCTGAAGCTGGAGAAGGGCACGACGTACATCAAGGGCGAGCAGGCCCTGCAGTGGCTGCGCACCCGGTACGGCTTCGAGGACGGCAGCGACCTGGCCCGCGCCAAGGCGCAGCACCAGTACATGAACTCGATGGTCCGCGAGCTGCGCAAGAGCGCCAAGCTGAGCAGCCCGAACAAGCTGCGCAAGCTCGCCGAGGCGGCCACCGAGGCACTCACCGTGGACCCCGGTCTGGGCACGGTGGCGAAGCTCTACGACCTGGCGGGCGAGCTCAAGAAGGTGCCGACCTCGCGCATCACCATGACGACGATGCCGAACACGTACGACACGATCCAGACCGGCCGGGTGGTGCCCACCGAGGACGCGAGCCAGCTGTTCCGGCTGGTGCGTGAGGACATCTCCCTCGACGGCAAGGACAAGAAGAAGCCCGCCGAGGAGAAGACCTCCACCGACCCGGCCGCGGCGGACGGCGAGATAGCCGTCCAGGTGCGGAACGGCACCCGCACCGACACCCTCGCCCCGGTCCGCGGCCGTGCGACCACCGTCACCGGGGTGCTGGCCGGCAAGGGCTTCACCCAGGCCGTGGCGGACGCCTCGGCCGCGCCGATCGAGGAGACGACGGTCGTCCGCTACCCGAGCGCCGACCTGGAGGGCGACGCCCAGCGGGTCGCCAAGGCCCTCGGCATTCCCATGAGCGCCGTGGAGAAGTCCACGGACGTCTCCGGCGTCACCCTCGTCGTCGGCGCCGACTGGCGGGAGGGAACGGTGTACAAGGCCCCGAAGCAGGACGACAGGACTCCGGACACGGCCGAGGCCCTCAACGCCTCCGACACCAAGGCGTGCATGAAGGTCGACCCGGACTTCACCTGGTGACGGGCGCCCCGTCCGGCGGGCTCAGTCCGCGCTGAGCACCGCCGGGCGGCGGGAGGCGATGACCTTCCTCGCCAGGGACCGCGGGCTGGTCAGGAAGCCGTAGCCCCAGGACATGTGCATGGTGGCGAGGGCGACGGGGATCTGGAGGCGTGCCTTCAGCGGGAGCCCCCTGCCGGCCGGGACGGACCCGGCGGTGATGGCCGCGAGGTAGCCGCCGGGGACCAGGAAGCCCCAGGGCGTCAGGGCGGCGCCGACCACGATGCCGGCCGCTATCGCGCACACCGCCGTCGGCGGGGCGAGGTAGCGCAGGTTGATGGAGCCGGCGTGGTAGCGGGCGACGACGTGGCGCCAGCGGCCGTAGTCCTTGTACTGCTTGGCGAGGGCCTTCACGCTCGGCCTCGGCCGGTACGACACCTTCAGCTCCGGCGAGAACCAGATGAGCCCGCCCGCCTCCCGGATCCGGAAGTTGAGCTCCCAGTCCTGGGCGCGGATGAACTCCTCGTTGTAGCCGCCCTGCTGCTCCAGCGCCTCGCGCCGGAAGACACCGAGGTAGACCGTCTCGGCCTCGCCCGCCCGGCCGCCCGTGTGGAAGGCGGCGTTGCCGACCCCGATCTTCGAGGTCATCGCGGCGGCGACGGCGTGCTCCCAGTCGTTCTCGCCCTCGGCGTGCATGATGCCGCCGACGTTCTGCGCGCCGGTCTCCTCCAGGAGCCGTACGGCGGTGGCGATGTAGTTCGGCGAGAGCATGCCGTGGCCGTCGACGCGGACGACGATCGGATGGCGGGATGCCTTGATCGCGGCGTTCAGGGCGGCCGGCGTGCGGCCGGTCGGGTTGGGGACGGTGTGCACGCGGGGGTCTTCGGCCACGAGCTCGGCGGCGATCTCGTCCGTGCGGTCCGTGGACGGACCGAGGGCGATCACGACCTCCATCTCGCCGGCGTACTCCTGCGCGAGGATCGCTTGGACGGCTCCGCGCAGATGCCGCTCCTCGTTGAGGACGGGCATGATGACGGACACGGCGGGGAGCTGCACGTCGGGCTTGGCGTTCATAGGGGGTTCACGTTACCGCGAACGGGGGACAGCGGTGCGCGCCGCCGGGGCCGCTGCACCGGGCAGGAGATCGTATGGGCCTACGGTGCTCACGGATCCACGTACGGCCCCCAGGGCAAGCACCAGCGGAGGTATCTCCACCATGCCCACGCCGCCCCGCCAGTCTCCCCCTCCTGCGCAGCGCCGCACGCAGCCGTCCCGCCGCGGGGCGCGGCCGGTCGCTCCCGTGCGGCGCAAGAGGCCGCGCTGGGCCATGCGGGCGGTGACCACGCTGTCCGTGGTGGTCCTCGCCTCCGCGGGGATCGGGCACGCGGTGGTCACCAGCCTGGACGCGAAGATCGCGCGCGTGGACCCCTTCAAGGACATGAAGAACCGGCCGCAGGCGGGGCACGGGATGAACGTGCTGCTCGTCGGCACGGACGGCCGCGACCGCATCAGCGAGGAGGAGCGGCGCAAGTACCGGCTCGGCGGGGCTCCCTGCCACTGCACCGACACGATGATGATCGTGCACATCTCGGAGGACCGGGAGCGGGCGAGCGTGGTGAGCCTGCCGCGCGACTCCTACGCCGAGGTGCCCGGCGGCGACGGACACAAGGCGCATCCCATCAAGATCAACGCGGCGTACGCGGAGGGCGGCCCGAACCTGACCGTGCGCACGGTCGAGCACATGACCCACGTGAAGATCGACCACTATCTGGAGGTCGACTTCACCAGCTTCATGAAGACGGTGGACGTGCTCGGCGGCGTGCACATCTGCACCGCCGCACCGCTGAAGGACTCCTACACCGGACTCGACCTGCCGGCCGGCACCCACCGGCTGATGGGCGGCCAGGCGCTCCAGTTCGTCCGCGCCCGGCACATCGACACCGACTCCGACCTGGGCCGGATGCAGCGCCAGCAGCGTTTCATGGCGGCGCTGATCGAGCGGGCGACGTCGTCCGGGATCCTGCTGAACCCGATGCGGTTCCGGGACGTGACGCGGGCGGTGCTGGGTTCGGTGCGGGCCGACAAGGGGTTCGGGACGGGTGAGCTGCTGGACCTCGGGCGGGCGATGCGGAACTTCTCGCCGTCGTCCTCGGAGTTCACGACCGTGCCGATCGGGCAGATGGGATACGCCGTGAAGGGCGTCGGTTCCACGGTGAAGTGGGACCCCGTGAAGGCGGAGCGCCTCTTCAGGGCCCTGCGCGAGGACCGGCCGCTGGCCGCGCACCAGCCGAAGCGCACGGCGGTCCGGGTGGAGGTGGCCCCGCGGGAGATCCACGTCCAGGTGGAGAACGGCACGAGGACGCGGGACCTCGGCGAACGCGTCGACGCGGCGCTGGCGGCGACCGGGTTCCGTACGACAGGTCGGCCGGCGGTCGCGGCGAACCGCGCGACGAAGCGGACGGTCGTCGCGCACGACCCCGGCTGGGACCGCTCGGCGAAGTCCCTGGCGGCCGCGCTGCCGGGGAGCGAGCTGCGGCCGGTGAAGGGGCTGGGACCGACTCTGAAGGTGATCGTGGGCGAGGACTTCAGGCAGGTCAGGAAGGTGAAGGCGGAGGACCCGACGCAGGGCGAGTCGGTCGTGCTGCGGGGCGATGAGACGGGGTGCTCGTAAGGCGGGCGGTCCCGCCGCACACCGTGGCAGGGCGTCACCCCGATGGACCCGTGCGCAGCCTCCGGTGGGGCATCAGGCGCCTTGCGGCGTACGCCATCCGGTGTCCGTGGTCGCGTCCCCCGATGGCGCGGCGCGGCGGGCGGGCGTAGGACGGAAGGGCACGGGGCCCGCCGCGGGCTCCCGCACCCCGAGGAGGAGCCATGACCCAGCCCGGAACCATGAGCGCCATGAGCACCGAGATGCAGGCCTGCGTCGACGCGTGCATGTCCTGCCACGCGGTCTGCGAGGAGACGATGAGCTCCTGCATGCAGATGGGCGGTCAGCCGCAGATGCAGATCATGCGGGCGCTCATGGACTGCGCCGAGATGACCCGCATGTGCGCGGACATGATGATGCGCCGCTCGCCCATGTCGGCCGAGATGTGCGCGATGTGCGCCAAGGCCTGTGAGATGTGCGCCGAGGCGTGTATGTCCATGCCGGACGACCCCCAGATGATGCGCTGTGCCGAGGCGTGTCGTCGCTGCGCCGAGACCTGTCGCACGATGGCGGGCGCCAGGATGTGACGACTGCCGGACGCGGTCGAGGGCACCCCGCCGGGGTGCCCTCGATTGTCTGTGAGCGGTGCTCACTTGTCCGAGACGGTCACCGTCTCGTCGTTCTTGAGCTGCTCCACCAGGGTCTTCACCTTCGCGGTGTCCCACTGGAGGTTGCCGTTCGCGGAGTTGCCCGAGATCGGCATGTTCATCGACTTGCCCTCACCGCCGCTGACGCCCTTCATCGCCCAGAACATGGACGCCAGGTCCCACAGGCCCATGTCCTTGTCGACGATCAGGGAGTCCAGGCCGGCGCCCATGGTCGGGTACAGCTTGAACGGGTTCAGCACGGTGCCCGGGGTCGCCACCTGGTTGGCCAGCGCCGAGAGGAACTTCTGCTGGTTCTTCGTACGGTCCAGGTCGGAGCCGGCCAGCGCGTACCGGGTGCGGACGAAGGCGAGCGCCTCCTCGCCGTTCAGGGTCTGCTTGCCCTTCTTGAAGTCCGCGCCGGACTTGGAGTCCTTGATGTCCTGCGGGATGTCCATCTCGACACCGCCGACCGCGTCGACGATGTTCGCGAAGCCGGCGAAGCCGATCTCGACGTAGTGGTCGATGTGCAGGCCGGTGTTGGCCTCGACGGTGCGGACCAGCAGTTCGGGACCGTCCTCCGCGTACGCCGCGTTCAGTTTCACCTGGCGGCCGGTGGCCTCGTAGAGCTTGCCGGAGTCCGAGCCCCGGAACGACGGGATCGTGACGTTCGAGTCACGCGGCAGCGAGATCAGCGTCGGGCCGTTGCCGCCGGTGTGCAGGATCATCATCGAGTCCGTGCGCTTGCCCTCGGCGGACCCGGTGTGCAGCTTCTTCTTCTCCTCGGCCGACATGCCCGCGCGGCTGTCGGAACCGACGATCAGGTAGTTGGTGCCCTCGCCCGCCTCCGGCCGGTCGATGACCTTGGACAGATCGACCTCGCGGTTGAGCTTGGAGTCGGCCCAGAAGTAGGTGGCGACGGTCGTCACGAGCAGGACCGTCACCAGGGTGATCGCGGTCAGCTTGATACGGCGCCGCCAGTTCGGCGCGGGCCGCGGCCCGCGCATCCCCGGACCGCCGGAGCCGCCGCCCCCGCCGTAGACCTGGCCGGTGTTGTAGCCGCTGTCGTATCCGTCGTCGCGGACGGCTCCGTCACCGTAGCCGCCGTGGCCCTGGCCGTTCACGTACGACGGCTGCCGCGGCACCCCGCCGTATCCCTGGCCGGGCGGCGCCGCCGGGCCGCGGCGGACCTGCCGCATCACGCGCGCGCCCTCAGGCTGTGCGCTCGCGCTGCCGCGTCCGTAACGGTTGCCGCGGTTGTCGTCGGACCATCGCTCGGGCCAGTCATTCATGCGCCCCAGTGTGCAGGGCACGGCCAGGTGTCTTACAAGGTTCGACGGAAAATAGGGGCACGGCTGTTGCGAACCCAACACAAAGTCCACGAATGTCGACGCGGCATAAGGTGGAGGCCATGACAGACCAGGTCACCGCCGCGGAGTCGGGCAGTTCGGAGATCCCGGGCAAGCCGACATCCGCCTCCCGCACCACCCTGAGCCACATCATGACCCACAACGACACCAACCTTCTGGGCACGGTGCACGGCGGTGTGATCATGAAACTCGTCGACGACGCGGCGGGCGCCGTGGCCGGACGGCACAGCGGCGGCCCCGCCGTCACCGCCTCCATGGACGAGATGGCCTTCCTGGAGCCGGTGCGCGTCGGTGACCTCGTCCATGTGAAGGCGCAGGTCAACTGGACCGGCCGGACCTCGATGGAGGTCGGCGTACGGGTCCTGGCCGAGCGCTGGAACGAGTCGGCGCCGCCCACGCAGGTCGGCTCGGCGTACCTGGTGTTCGCGGCGGTGGACGCGGACGGCAAGCCGCGCCGGGTGCCGCCGGTGATACCGGAGACCGACCGTGACAGGCGGCGCTACCAGGAGGCCCAGATCCGCCGCACCCACCGTCTGGCCCGCCGCCGCGCGATCAAGGAACTGCGCGAGAAGCGGCTGGCGGAGGGCTTCGAGGACTGAGGTTCGGAAACGAGTGAGGGGCGCCCGGTACGCGGCGCCCCTCAGCGATCGGCCAATGATCAGCTCACCGGCCGTTACGGCAGGTTGCGGGCCATCACGATCCGCTGGACCTGATTCGTGCCCTCGTAGATCTGCGTGATCTTGGCGTCCCGCATCATGCGCTCCACCGGGTAGTCACGGGTGTAGCCGTAGCCGCCGAGGAGCTGGACGGCGTCCGTGCTGACCTCCATGGCGATGTCCGAGGCGAAGCACTTGGCGGCGGCGCCCAGGTAGGTCAGGTCGGCGTCGCCGCGCTCGGAGGCGGCGGCGGCCTGGTAAGTCAGGGCGCGGGCGGCCGAGATCTTCATGGCCATGTCGGCGAGCATGAACTGGATGCCCTGGAAGTCGGCGATCGGCTTGCCGAACTGCTTGCGCTCCTGGACGTAGCCCTTGGCGTAGTCGAGGGCGCCCTGCGCGATGCCGAGCGCCTGAGCGGCGATGGTGATGCGGGTGTGGTCCAGCGTCTTCATCGCGGTGGCGAAGCCGGTGCCCTCCTCGCCGATCATGCGGTCCGCCGGGATGCGAACGTTGTCCAGGTAGACCTCGCGGGTCGGGGAGCCCTTGATTCCGAGCTTCTTCTCGGGGGCGCCGAAGGAGACGCCCTCGTCGGACTTCTCGACGACGAAGGCGCTGATGCCCTTGGAGCGCTTCGTCGGGTCCGTCACGGCCATCACCGTGTAGTACTCGGAGACGCCGGCGTTGGTGATCCAGCGCTTCACGCCGTTCAGCACGTAGTGGTCGCCGTCTCGGACGGCCTTGGTCTTCATCCCGGCCGCGTCCGAGCCGGCGTCGGGCTCGGAGAGGCAGTACGAGAACATGCCGTCGCCCTTGGCGAGCGGGGTCATGTACCTCTTCTTCAGCTCCTCGGAGCCGGAGAGGATGACCGGGAGCGAGCCCAGCTTGTTCACCGCCGGGATGAGGGAGGAGCTCGCGCAGACGCGGGCCACCTCCTCGATCACGATCACCGTGGCGAGGGCGTCGGCGCCCGCGCCGCCGTACTCCTCGGGTACGTGCACGGCGTGCAGGTCGTTGGCCACCAGCGCGTCCAGCGCCTCCTGCGGGAAGCGGGCCTCCTCGTCCACCGCGGCGGCGTACGGCGCGATCTTCGCCTCGGCCAGCGAGCGGATGGCGTCACGGAGCATGTCGTGCTCCTCGGACGGGCGGTACAGGTCGAAGTCAGCCGATCCGGCCAAGGTCTCTCACGCTCCAAGGACGCTGTGTGTCTAAGTGCGATGCTGGCGCTAATTACCGTTAAGTAACTCGAATTTTAGAGGTCGGCTCACGGGAGTGATACGTGAGCTTGGCGACAGCTGGGAAGCTGCCCGTCAAGCCCTCCGACTATGCTCGGGCCCGCACTGCCACCGTCCTCGTTCTGGAGCACCCCATGGCCCTCAAGATCACCGTGATCGGCACCGGCGGCTACCTGGGCACCACACACGCCGCCGCGATGGCCGAGCTCGGCTTCGAGGTCCTGGGCATCGATGTCGTGCCCGAGAAGATCAAGGCCCTTGAAGAGGGCCGGGCTCCGATGTACGAGCCAGGGCTCGAGGAACTGCTGCGCAAGCACGTGGCCGGGATCGAGGGTTCCACGGGCAGACTGCGCTTCACCATGGACTGGGAGCAGGTCGCCGACTTCGGCGACGTCCACTTCGTCTGCGTCAACACGCCTCAGCGCCACGGCGAGTACGCCTGCGACATGTCGTACGTGGACAACGCGGTGAACTCGCTCGCCCCCCACCTGAAGCGGCCCGCGCTCGTCGTGGGCAAGTCGACCGTGCCGGTCGGGTCCGCAGACCGGCTGGCCAAGATCCTCGCAGAGCAGGCGCCCGTCGGCGAGGATGCCGAGCTGGCCTGGAACCCGGAGTTCCTGCGCGAGGGCTTCGCCGTCCAGGACACGCTACGGCCGGACCGGATCGTGGTCGGTGTGCGCAGCGAGCGCGCCGAGAAGCTGCTGCGCGAGGTGTACGCGACCCCGATCGCCGACGGCTCCCCCTTCGTCGTCACCGACTTCCCCACGTCCGAGCTGGTGAAGACCTCCGCCAACTCCTTCCTCGCCACCAAGATCTCCTTCATCAACGCGATGGCGGAGGTGTGCGAGGCCGCCGGCGGCGATGTCGCCAAGCTCGCGGAGGCCATCGGCTACGACGACCGGATCGGGAAGAAGTTCCTGCGGGCCGGCATCGGGTTCGGCGGTGGCTGTCTGCCCAAGGACATCCGCGCCTTCATGGCGCGCGCCGGTGAGCTGGGCGCCGACCAGGCGCTGACCTTCCTGCGCGAGATCGACTCGATCAACATGCGCCAGCGCGGCCAGATGGTGGAGCTCGCGCGGCAGGCGCTGGGCGGCGGGCCCTTCCTGGGCAAGCGGGTCGCCGTGCTCGGCGCGACCTTCAAGCCCGACTCGGACGACGTACGGGACTCGCCCGCGCTGAACGTCGCCGGACAGATCCACCTCCAGGGCGGCCAGGTCACGGTCTACGACCCCAAGGGCATGGACAACGCCCGCCGTCTCTTCCCCACCCTCGGCTACGCCGACAGCGCGATCGAGGCGGTGCGGGGCGCCGATGTCGTACTGCATCTGACGGAGTGGCGGGAGTTCCGCGAGCTGGACCCGGCGGAGCTGGGTGAGGTCGTGGCGGCGCGGGTCGTGCTGGACGGGCGCAACGCGCTCGATCCGGAGGTGTGGCGGGGCGCCGGCTGGACCTACCGGGCGATGGGGCGGCCGACGGCCTGAGTTCCCCCGCCGCGGCTGCCGTACCGGACCGCGCGGGCAGACGGGTGACGCCGTTTCGGCCGAGGCTCAGTCGGCCGAAACGGCGTCTTGGGCATTCTGCCCCACATCGGCGACCCCGCGCCGAGTGAATCTTCAACAACCTTTCGAAAAGGCTCACTTGGCTCGGTAGCGCCGCATCTTCGCGCGCGCCCCGCACACCTGCATCGAGCACCAGCGGCCGCGGCCGGCCGGACTGCGGTCGTAGTACGCCCAGTGGCAGTCGGCCGCCTCGCACGCCTTCAGCCGTGTCCAGGTGCCCTCGACGAGGGCCTGGGCGATGGCCGCCGCCACCCTGGAGGGCAGCGGGACCTCGTCGGCGGCGCCGCGGGCGGCCGCGCCCAGGGTCGCCGAGCCGTCGGTGGCGTCGACCCTGACGAGCAGCGGGGCCGCCGCCAGCAGATCGCCCAGCGGGGTCACCGCGCGGTGCGGCGGATGGCCCGCGTGGGCGAGGAGGGCCACGCGCAGGGACTCCCGCAGTTCCCGTGCCCTCGGCAGATCCTCCTCGGCCAGCCCGAAGCGGGCCCGGCCCTGCGCCGTGTCCAGCGCGTCGGTGCCCGACTCGAGGTCCAGCGTGTTGACCAGGGCTTCGACCAGCTCCAGACCCCCGGGCGCGGGTGATCTCTCACTCATGGCTGCACGCTACCTCCCGCGTTTCCCCTTGCGACGTTACCGCCAATGCGGGAGTATGCGGTAACGGAGTTACCTGTTGAGTGTGAGTACAGGTAACGAATGCTTCGAGGAGGAAGCCATGGCCATCGCCGAAGTGGGCGCCGTCGTCCTGGACTGTCCCGACCCCCGCGCTCTCGCCGACTTCTACGCGCGCGTGCTCGGCGGCAGCGTCGAGGGCGAGGGTGACTGGGTGGATCTGAAGGTGCCCGGCGGGCAGTCGCTGGCGTTCCAGGCCGCCCCCGGGTTCGTGCCGCCGAAGTGGCCGGCGGCCGATCACTCGCAGCAGTTCCACCTGGACCTGACCGTCGAGGATCTGGACGCGGCCGAGAAGGAGGTACTCGCTCTGGGCGCGAAGCCGCTGGACACCGAGGACCGCTCGCGGACCTTCAAGGTTTACGCCGATCCAGCCGGGCACCCGTTCTGCCTGTGCGCCTGCTGAGCACGCCCTGATTCGCCGGGAGGAACCCATGGCCCCCGTGGCACCCCTGCGTTCCGTCGTCATCGACTGTCCCGACCCGCGTGCCCTCGCCCGCTTCTACGCCGGCGTGGGCGGCGGTACGCCCGAGGACGACGACCCGGAGTGGGTCGTACTCCAGCTGCCGGGCGGGCCACGGCTCGCCTTCCAGTCGGCGCCCGGGCACACCCCGCCGGAGTGGCCGCGGGCCGACCGCAACTCCCAGCAGTTCCACCTCGACTTCGACGCCGGGTCCACCTGGGAGGAGGTCGAGGCGGCCCAGGAGAAGGTGCTGGCGCTGGGTGCGCGGCTGCTGCGCGCGGAGGACAAGGACGACTTCCGGGTGTACGCCGATCCGGCGGGGCATCCGTTCTGCCTCTGCCGGATCGAGCACCCCTGAGTCCGGTCCGTCGAACTCCGCGATCCTGCGGCGCCGGACCGGCGGGGCGACCGGCCGCGTCGGCCACCCCGCCCCGGCGATCAACCGTCCAGCTGCTCGATGGTCGCGTTGGACGGGCCACGGCTCGCCCGGAGGTCGCGGGCCACGTCCTCGGCCGCGCCCAGAACCCGTACGGCGTTCTGCCAGGTCAGCTTGGCCAGGTCGGTGCTCGACCAGCCGCGGTCCAGCAGTTCGGCGATGAGGTTGGGGTAGCCGGAGACGTCGTTCAGGCCGTCGGGCGTGAAGGCGGTGCCGTCGTAGTCGCCGCCAATGCCCAGGTGGTCGATGCCGGCGACCTCGCGCATGTGGTCCAGGTGGTCGGCGACCGTGGACACCGTGGCGACCGGGCGCGGGTTGCTCTCCTCGAAGGCGCGGTGCACCTTCATCGCCTCGGGGGTCGTGTCGAGGTGGTGGAAGCCGTGGGCGCGCATGTTCTCGTCGGCGGCGGCCGTCCAGTCGACGGCGGCCTGGAGGACGAACTTCGGCACGAAGGTCACCATCGCGACGCCGCCGTTGCCGGGGAGGCGCTCCAGGACGTCGTCGGGGATGTTGCGGGGGTGGTCGCACACCGCCCGGGAGGAGGAGTGGGAGAAGATCACCGGAGCGACGGAGGTGTCGAGCGCGTCGCGCATCGTCGTGGCCGCCACGTGCGAGAGGTCGACCAGCATGCCCTCGCGGTTCATCTCCCGGACCACCTCGCGGCCGAAGGCCGTGAGGCCGCCCGCCGCGGGTACGTCCGTCGCCGAGTCCGCCCACGCGATGTTGTCGTTGTGGGTGAGGGTCATGTAGCGGACGCCGAGCGCGTACAACGCGCGTAGCGTCGCGAGAGAAGCGGCGATGGAGTGGCCGCCCTCCGCGCCCATCAGGGAGGCGATGCGGCCCTCGGCGCGGGCGGCCTCCATGTCGGCCGCCGTCAGCGCCGGGCGCAGGTCCTGCGGGTAGCGCGCCAGCAACTGCCGTACGCAGTCGATCTGTTCGAGGGTGGCGCTGACCGCCGTGTCCCCGGCGTAGTCCGACCGCACGTACACCGACCAGAACTGCGCGCCCACGCCGCCCGCGCGCAGCCGCGGGATGTCGGTGTGCAGGTGGGCGCCCTGGTGGCCGGCGATGTCGCGGGCGTCGAGGTCGTAGCGGACCTGTTCGCGCAGGGCCCACGGCAGGTCGTTGTGGCCGTCGACGACCGGGAACTCGCGCAGGAGTTCCCGGGCTGCCTCCAGGGAGGTCATCGTCGTCACTTCCCCGAGCCGAAGCCGAAGCCGGCCGCGCCCTCCACCTTGGCGCGCAGGCGCTTGCCCTTCTCGGTGGCCTGGTCGTTCAGGTCCTGCTGGAAGTCCCGCATCTTCTGCAGCAGGTCCTCGTCGTGGGCGGCGAGGATGCGGGCGGCGAGCAGACCGGCGTTGCGCGCGCCGGCGACCGAGACGGTGGCCACGGGCACGCCGGCCGGCATCTGCACGATCGAGAGCAGCGAGTCCATGCCGTCGAGGTACTTCAGCGGGACCGGGACGCCGATGACCGGCAGCGGCGTGACCGAGGCGAGCATGCCGGGCAGGTGAGCGGCTCCGCCGGCCCCCGCGATGATCACCTTCAGGCCGCGCTCGGCCGCCTGCTCGCCGTAGGTGACCATCTCGCGCGGCATACGGTGCGCGGAGACGACGTCGACCTCGTACGCGATCTCGAACTCGTCGAGGGCCTTGGCGGCTGCCTCCATGACGGGCCAGTCGGAGTCCGACCCCATGACGATGCCAACAACGGGGCTCATTCGGTGATCGTGCCTCTCAGGTAACCGGCAGCGTGACGCGCGCGCTCGAGAACGTCGTCCAGGTCGTCGCCGTAGGTGTTGACGTGGCCGACCTTGCGGCCGGGCTTCACGTCCTTGCCGTACATGTGGATCTTGAGCTGGGGGTCGCGGGCCATGCAGTGCAGGTACCCGGAGTACATGTCGGGGTAGTCGCCGCCGAGGACGTTGACCATGACCGTCCACCTGGCGCGCGGGCGCGGGTCGCCGAGGGGGAGGTCGAGGACGGCCCGGACGTGGTTGGCGAACTGGGACGTGATCGCGCCGTCCTGGGTCCAGTGGCCCGAGTTGTGCGGGCGCATCGCCAGTTCGTTGACGAGTATGCGGCCGTCGCGGGTCTGGAACAGTTCGACGGCGAGGTGGCCGACGACGCCGAGTTCCTTGGCGATGGTGAGGGCCATCTCCTCGGCCTTGAGCGCGAGGGCCTCGTCGAGGTCGGGGGCGGGGGCGATGACCGTGTCGCAGACGCCGCCCACCTGGCGGGACTCGACCACCGGGTAGGCGACGGCCTGGCCGTGCGGGGAGCGTACGACGTTCGCCGCGAGCTCCCGCGCGAAGTCGACCTTCTCCTCGGCGAGGACCGGGACGCCGGCGCGGAACGGCTCGGCGGCCTCCTCGACGGAGTCGACGACCCAGACGCCCTTGCCGTCGTAGCCGCCGCGGACGGTCTTGAGGACGACGGGGAAGCCGTCACCCTCCGCGCCTTCGGGGAGGCCCTCGCGCGCGAACGCGGCGACGTCCTGCGGGTCGCTCACGATCCTGTGCCGTGGGCAGGGGATGCCGATCGCGTCGAGCTTCGCGCGCATCACACCCTTGTCCTGGGCGTGCACGAGCGCGTCGGGGCCGGGGCGTACGGGGATGCCGTCCGCTTCCAGGGCCCTGAGGTGCTCGGTGGGTACGTGTTCGTGATCGAAGGTGATCACATCGCACCCGCGCGCGAAGTCGCGCAGCGTGTCGAGGTCGCGATAGTCGCCGACGACGACATCGCCGACGACCTGCGCCGCGGAATCCTGAGGGGTGTCACTGAGGAGCTTGAATTTGATGCCCAGCGGAATGCCCGCCTCGTGTGTCATACGAGCGAGCTGGCCTCCGCCGACCATGCCGACTACGGGGAACGTCACGCCCCTAGGGTATCGGCCACGCCGGGGCGACCCTCTTACCGGACTTTTCCGGGTCTCTTCCCGGTCTCTGAGCTCGCCCACAGGCAATCGCGAAGGGGGGTGGTTAGCATGGCTGAGTTGACGAAACCGACCGACAAATCGACCGACAGGAGCCTTCACGACCATGGGACGTGGTTCCTCGGGGCTTCATACGGCGCCTCCGGTACCCCGCAGTGCCGTACGGCAGCGCGTCGACCGGCTGGTGCGTGAGGTCGCCAAGTTCGGCGCGGTGGGTGGGACCGGGGTCCTGGTCAACTTCCTCGTGTTCAACCTGGTACGGCATGTGACCGATCTCCAGGTGGTGCGGGCGAGCGTCATCGCGACCGTCGTCGCGACCCTCACCAACTACGTCGGCTACCGCTACTTCACGTACCGCGCCCGTGACAAGAGCCGCCGCACCAAGGAACTGAGCCTGTTCCTGCTGTTCAGCGTGGTCGGCCTGGTGATCGAGAACGGTGTGCTGTACGCGGCGACGTACTGGTTCGGCTGGGACAGCCCGCTGCAGAGCAACATCTTCAAGTTCCTGGGCATCGGTGTCGCGACGCTGTTCCGGTTCTGGTCGTACCGGACCTGGGTGTTCCGCGCGCTGCCGGGTCAGGAGCCTGCCGCCGGCGCGGAATCGTTCCTGGAGACGCGCAAGCAGCCGGAGAAGCCTCGCGTGAGGCAACGGGTGGGCTGACGTAGCCGGCGTCGAAGGCGCCCGCTACCTGACCGTCGGCCCCGAAACCTGTGTCGGCTTCGGTGGGGGCGTGCGGGAGAGGAACAGGGCTATGACCGGGGGGTTCGCCTGGAGCATTTCCAGGCGGCCGCCGTCCGCCTCCGCGAGGTCGCGGGCGACTGCCAGGCCGATGCCCGTGGAGTTGCGGCCGCTGATGGCGCGCTCGAAGATGCGGGCGCCCAGGTCCGCCGGGATGCCCGGGCCCTCGTCGGTGACCTCGATGACCGCCTGGTTTCCGGTGACGCGGGTGCGCAGCGCCACCGTGCCGCCGCCGTGCATGAGGGAGTTCTCGATCAGGGCCGCCAGCACCTGCGCGACCGCGCCCGGGGTGCCGACCGCCGTGAGGTGGCGTTTGCCCGAGCTGACGATCGCCCGGCCCGCGCTGCGGTACGCCGGGCGCCACTCCGCCAGCTGCTGCTGGATGACCTCGTCGAGGTCGAAGGTGACGGCGGAGCCGTTGCGCGGATCGCGGGAGTTGGTCAGGAGGCGTTCGACCACGTCCGTGAGGCGCTCCACCTGCGTCAGCGCGATGGTCGCCTCCTCCTTCACCGTGTCGGGATCGTCGGTGAGGGTGATCTCCTCCAGGCGCATGGACAGGGCCGTGAGCGGGGTGCGCAGCTGGTGGGAGGCGTCCGCGGCGAGGCGGCGCTCGGCTGTGAGCATCCGCCCGATGCGCTCCGCGGAGGCGTCCAGTACGTCCGCCACCCGGTCCAGCTCCGGGACGCCGTACCGCTTGTGACGGGGGCGGGGGTCGCCCGAGCCGAGGCGTTCCGCCGTCTCCGCCAGGTCGGTCAGCGGGGAGGCGAGGCGGTTCGCCTGGCGCACCGCCAGCAGGACCGCCGCGATCACCGCCAGCAGCGCCACCGCCCCGATGATCAGCAGCGTACGGCCGACCTCGCGCGTCACCGACGAGCGCGGCTCCAGCACGGTGACCGTCTCGCCCTCCTCGCCCGTCTCGGTGGCGCTGATGACGTCGCCGGTGGGCCTGGTGCCCACCTCGATCACCGGTTTCCCCGGGATGCGGATCTGGGCGTAACGATCCCCCTGGATCTGGTCCCGCAGCACCGAGGCGTCCACGGTCTCGTCGCCGAGGAGCCGGCTGTCCACGATGCTGACCAGCCGAACCGCCTCGGTGTCCACGCGCTCCTGCGCGGTGCTGGTGATGGTCCGCGTCTCGACGATCACGAGCGACACGCCGAAGACGGCGATGACGACGAGAACGACGGCGAGCGTGGACTGGATCAGTCGACGACGCATGTCCTGTTACTTGTCCGTGTGGCCCGCAGGCTCAGCTTTTCTCGAAGCGGAAGCCAACGCCCCGCACCGTGGCGATGTAGCGGGGGTTCGCCGCGTCGTCGCCCAACTTCTTACGCAACCAGGAGATGTGCATGTCGAGCGTCTTGGTCGACGACCACCAGGTCGTGTCCCACACCTCGCGCATCAACTGGTCCCTGGTGACGACCCGCCCCGCGTCGCGCACGAGCACCCGCAGCAGGTCGAACTCCTTGGCCGTGAGCTGGAGCTCCTCGTCCCCCATCCACGCCCGGTGCGACTCGACGTCGATCCGCACCCCGTGCGTGGCCGGCGGCTGCTGCGGCTCGGCCGCCCCGCGCCGCAGCAGGGCCCGGACCCGGGCGAGCAGCTCGGCGAGGCGGAACGGCTTGGTGACGTAGTCGTCGGCGCCCGCGTCCAGACCGACCACGGTGTCCACCTCGTCGGCGCGCGCGGTCAGGATGAGGATCGGCACGGCGTGGCCCTCGGAGCGCAGGCGGCGGGCCACCTCCAGGCCGTCCATGCCGGGCAGGCCCAGGTCCAGCACGACCAGGTCGACGCCGCCCTGCATTCCTGCGTCGAGCGCGGTGGGGCCGTCCTCCCGCACCTCGACCTCGTACCCTTCCCGGCGCAGGGCACGGGCCAGCGGCTCCGAAATGGACGCGTCGTCCTCGGCGAGCAGTACACGGGTCATGAGCTGATGGTAGTCCGCCCAGGACAAGAGCTGGGGTGTGATCGGGAGTCTTGATTCTTACTCACTTCTGGCCTGTCTCTTACCTTCGGCCCTGTGGTACAGACCATACGTATGAAGTGCGATCCTGGAAAGGACCTTGGAAAGGGCGTCTGCGGTTCCCTCGACACCTGTGATCCGTATCTCAAGTCCTTCCATATCCGGCAGTGTCCTGACGTATGGTGACTCCACGCCTGTATCACTGCGGGGACCTTCGGCGCACTTGACGCTGGGGGTCTCTTTCATGTGCGGACTGAAAAAGGAATGACCTGTGGCCGGGCCCCCGAAGGCGGGCCATACCCGCCGGCGCCGGCCGCCCCCCACCGGGCGCGTGACCGTTATACGTCGGTGCGCGTCCCGACCAGCAAGGATCGACCATGGCGTCCAGCCTGACGAAGGACTCGGCCTCCCCGGGCACCCCCGGCTCCGAGAAGACCTTCTTCGGCCACCCCCGCGGTATGGCCACGCTTTTCATGACGGAGATGTGGGAGCGCTTCTCCTGGTACGGAATGCGCGGCATCCTCGTCCTCTACTTGATCGCGGGTGTCCTCGACGGCCCCCTGGCGGGCCGGGAAGCCCTGGCCGCCTCGATCTACGGCGTGTACAACGCGGTCGTGTACATGGCCGCCATGCCCGGTGGCTGGGTCGCGGACCGCCTCTGGGGTGCCCGCAAGGCGGTGCTCGTCGGCGGCATCGTCATCGCCGCCGGCCACTTCACGCTGGCGATCCCCGCGGACGCCGCCTTCTTCTGCGGTCTCGGCCTGATCGCGATCGGCACCGGTCTGCTGAAGCCGAACATCTCCGCGATGGTCGGCGGCCTCTACGAGGGCCAGCCCAGCGCCCGCCGCGACGCCGGTTTCACCCTCTTCTACATGGCGATCAACATCGGCGGCATGGCCGCCCCGCTGGTCGTCGGCTACCTCGGCGAGAACGTCGACTGGCACCTCGGCTTCGGTGTCGCCGGTGTCGGTATGACCCTCGCCGTCATCCAGTACGTCCTCGGCGGCCGCCACCTCGGCGACATCGGCAAGCACCCCGGCACGCCGGCCTCCCCCGAGGAGAAGCGCGCCGCGCTGCGCAAGGTCGCGCTGTGGGGTGGCATCGCCGTCGCCGCGCTGCTGGTGGACATCGCGCTGGGTACGTACGACATCGAGCACATCGTCAACGTGCTCGCCATCCTCGGCATCGTGGTCCCGATCGTCTACTTCGTGACGATGTACCGGAACCCGGCCCTGGCCGCCGAGGACAAGCCGAAGATCCAGGCCTTCGCCTGGTTCTTCGCCACCGCCGTGCTGTTCTGGATGATCTACGACCAGTCCGGTTCGCTGCTGACGATCTTCGCGGACGGCAAGACCGACCGCATGATCGGCGGCTGGGAGTTCCCGGCGTCCTGGTACCAGTCGGTGAACCCGGCCATGGTCATCGTGCTGGCCCCCCTCTTCGCCGCGCTGTGGGTGAAGCTGGCCCGGCGCGACCGCGAGCCCAGCACGCCCATGAAGTTCGCCCTGGCGATGCTCCTCATCGGTGGCTCGTTCGGCATCATGGGCCTGGCCGGCGCCGCCGCCGCGAACAGCGACACGGGCAAGGTCACCGTCTTCTGGCTGCTGAGCGTCTACCTGGCGCAGACCCTCGGCGAGATGTGCCTGTCGCCGGTCGGCCTGTCCCTGTCGACGAAGCTGGCGCCGAAGCAGTTCGTGGGCCAGATCATGGGTCTGTGGTTCCTGGCCACCGCGACGGGCAACGCGCTCAACGGCTGGACCACCAAGCTCAACGCTCCGCTGGGTGACGCCGTGTACTACACGATGTGGGCCGTCATCGCCGTCGCGGCCGGGCTGGCGTTCATGATGGCCGGGCGGAAGATCCGGGCGCTGATGGGCGACGTGCGCTAGCGCGCTGCTTGAGCCGACGGGGGTCGCTGGGATCCAGGTGGGTTTCAGCGGCCCCGTCGGTTTCTGTACTGTGCGCGGTTCCCCGCGCCCCCAAGAAGGGTCGGTCAGCGCATCCCTCGCCTGGGCATGAAGGTGAACACAGCGCCGCCCAGCAACAGTGCCGTTCCTGCCACCAAGCCCAGCGCCTTCAGCGACCCGTGATCCTCCGCCCCCGTCGCCGCCAGACCCCCGTCGGTCGACGAGCCGCCTGCCGAACCCCCTGCCGAACCGCCGCCCGACGCGCCGCCCGGCTGTTCGGAGGTGTCCAGGGTGAGGGAGACCTCGGTCTTCGTCGGGGTGCAGGTCGTCGTCGTGCCCAGGGCCTTCACCGTCAGTACGCCCGGGGAGAGGGTCGACTCGCCGCTCGCGCCCGGCTTGTAGGTGCCGGTCAGGTCCGGGATCTCGATCGGGTCGCCCGCCTTGATGGCCTCCGCGTTGGTCGGGCCCTCGACGTGGACCGTGCCCTTGTCCGCGCCGCCCAGGACGACCTCCATCGACGGCTTGACCGAGTCCTTGGGGATGTCGGCGGGGCTGTCCATCACCGACTTCTTGAACCGGACGGTGAGGTCGAAGTTCCCGCCGTTCTTCTTGGCGTCGATCTGGACCGGCGAGGTGGCCTTCTTGTCGCCGATGGGCGTCTTGCACTCGTAGGGGACCTGGACCTCCTTGCCGGTGAAGTCCGTCCGGCCTCCGCCGCCGCCTCCGCCCGTGCTCGACGAGCCGCCCGCGTCGCCGCCCGTCTCGCTCTCGCTCGGCGTCGGACCGGAGGATCCCGTGGGCGGGCCGGTCGGCACGGTGGTCGGCAGCGTCGGCACGCTCGTCGGCAGCGTCGGGACGACCGTCGGCAACCCTCCCGTCGTACCTCCCGAACTCCCTCCCGCGTCCGTCACCTTGATGGTCGCGGCCGGCTTCACCGTCTCCTTCGGCGCGCACTTGGTGTCGGTGGAGATCGGCTTGCTGACGTTGATGTTGTACGCGTCAGGCGTCAACGTCACCTCGCCCGGTGCCGTCAGCTTCAGCTTGCCCTTCATGTCGGACAGCTTCATGTCGCTGTTCTTCGGGATCGGCGGGTTCTGCCGCGGCCCCTGCATGGCGAGGTCCGCGGTCTGCGCGCCGGCCGCCTTGAGGGTTCCCGTCGGCTGGACCGTGTCCTTGTCCAGGTCCAGGATGTCGGGGTTCTTGGACGCCGCCTGCACGAACTTCCAGACGATCTCCACCTCGTCGCCGACCTTCGCCTGCGCCGGTGCGGTGATCTCCACCTTCGTCGTGCCCTGGACCGGCGGCAACCCGGAGATGGCGGGCGGGACGCACTCGGTCGCGTACGACACCTCCGCGGCCTGGGCGGGCCCGGCGGACACGCCGAGCAGGATGCCCGCGCCGCCGAGCATCAGGGCGACGCCCGCCGCGCCCCCTCTTGTCGGGCTTGCCGGTGTGACTCTCCTTCGCTTGCTCACGGGGGTCCCTTCCTGGTCGGAGCCGTAGGACTCGTACGACTCGTCGGGCTGTCGTCGTGCGGTGCGGAGAGCCGACCGGCCGTGCCCGGGTCGTTGTCCGGGGTGAACCACGGCAGGGTCGAGGACGAACGAGCGGCGTGCCTCGCCTCTTCGCGGGGCCTCAACCCCGGCAGGCGCAGGGCCAGTTCGGGCAGGCGCAGCCCACGGTGGCGGGCGGTCTGCCGCGGCCGTACCCGGTCCACCACCGCCATCCCCGCACGGAACAGCGCCGCCGGCACGACCAGGCAGGCCAGCGTCCAGAACAGCGGCACGCCCCAGGGCCGGCCCACGCCCCAGGGCTGTTCGGCCATCACCTTGCCGCCGTACTTCAGGGAGACGGTGTAGTCGCCGTGCGCCCCGGCGGCGAGCTGCACCGGCAGTTCGATCCGCGCCTTCCCGCCGGGCCGGATCGTGCCGCGCCACTGCTGTTCCTCCCACTGCGGGGCGAACACGCCGTGCGCGGTGCCGACCTGGAAGACCGGGTTCCGCACGGCCGAGGTGCCCACATTGCCGACCGTGAAGACGAGCGTGCGCGTGGGCGGCGCCCCGAACCAGGTGAGCAGGCCGCTCGATCCGTCCAGCCGGGTGTCCGTGAGGACCGACAGGCGTCCGCCGGCCGCCTCCGCCGGCAGCGGCTCGACGGCGTGCCCGGCCACCTGGAAGACGGCGTCGGCCTCGGCCTTCGCCCCGGTCACCGTCGCGACGTGCACCGCGCACGGGCACGGCACGGGCGGCTCGGCCACCGGCAGCTTCCTGCTGAAGCGCCCCTCGGCGTCCGTGGTCACGGCCCTGCCGTCCGCGTTGGCGCAGGAGTTGGTGCCCCCTCGTACGCCGGTCGACGGCACCGACTGGCCGCAGATCAGGATCATCAGCAGGGCCCGCGCGCGCCAGCCGCTGCCGGTCACCGTGATCGAACCACCCGTCCCCGCCTGGGACTTGGAGAGCTTCACGACGGGCGGGGCGTCGGCCGCCGACGCGGTCACGGCCGCCGTCGGCGGCAACAGCAGCGCCAGTACCGTCAGCAGCGCCGAGATCCGCACCCTCCCGTTCACGTCCCCGCTCCCGTCAACTCAGCTGTGCTGTAGGGCTGTTCGGGCTCGGCGGCGGTCCCGCCGCCGTCGTGCGGCCTACGACGCCTTCGACGCCGTAGGGCCCAGAGGGCGCCCCCAGCCGCCACCGCGCACCCGGCGATCCCCGGCACCACGCCCGGCGGCACGAACCGCGCCGACGCCTGTGCCGTGTCGCTCGCCCCGCCCGCCGCCGTCACCGTCAGCCGCACGTCCACGGCGTCCAGCGCGGGCCGGTCCGGCCAGGGCTCGGTGAGCTTCGTACGGCTGCCCGGGGGCAGGGCGGCGGGGAGGGTGCGCGGGGCGCGGTCGAGGAGGCGGCCGAAGACACCGTCGGCGCGGACCGCCAGGGTCGGGGTGAGGGTTGTCGTACCGCGGTTGACCAGCTCGTACGCGATGCCGTCGCCGCGCACCGCCACGTGTTCGACGGTCAGTGCCGTCAACTCCGGGCCGGTGACGCGGAGTCTGAGCGGGACGGCCCGGGAGCGGCCGTCGGTGTCGCGCGCGACGATCTCGCCGGAGCGGTCGCCGGGGGCCGTGCCCGTCGGGGCGGCCACCGTGAACGGGACCTCGGCGCGGGTGCGGGCCGGGATCCGGACCGGGCTGTGCGCGAAGGCGATCGGGACGCCGGTGCCGTGCAGCCGTACGGTGACCGCCTCGTCGCCCCGGTTCGTCACGGACACCGTGTCCCGCAGCACCGTGCCGGGCTCGCCCTCGGCGTAGAAGGCCGGCCGGCCGCCGCCCGAGGGCGCGACGGACCAGCCCTCGGTGGCGCTCGCCGCAGGGGCGGCCGCGAGCACCAGCGGCAGGAGCAGGCACGGACACAGGACACGGACGGCTGACGACATCGGCGGCTCCAGCGGTGATGCGAAACGGTCAGCGGCGGGCCGGCTGCCCCCTGCGCGTCAGCCACAGCGCGCCCGCCGCGCCGACGAGCAGGACCGTGCCGCCGAGGGTGCCCAGGGCGATCGCCGAGTCCTCGGGGCCGGTCTGCGGGAGCTCCGCGCCGGAGTCGGAGCCGCTCTGACTCGTGCCGCCCGCGCCGGCCGCCGCCGTCACGTCGAGGGTCAGCGAGGGCCCGGGGTTGTTGGTGGGGGTGCACGTGGTCGTCGTGCCGAGGGCCTTGATGGTGAGCACGCCCGCCGTGAAGGTGACCTCGCCGGTCTTCTTCGGGGTGTACGTCCCCGTCAAGTCGTTGATCTTGATGGGGGTGTCGGCGGGAATCGCCTCCTGGTTGGCCGGGCCGGTCACCGCCAGGGTGCCGTTGTCGGCGCCGCCCAGCTTGATGGTGGCGCTCGGTTTCATCGCGCCCTTGCCCAGTTCGACCGGGCTGGACGAGACGCCCTTCTGCCACGACATGGTGATCTTGTAGCCGCCGCCGCTCTTGACGCCCTTGATGTCGATGGGCGAGACGGCACTCTTGTCACCGATCGGCGTCTTGCAGGCGTAGTTGACGTCGACGACCTCGGCCCGGGCAGCGGGGGCGGCCATCAACACCGCCGAGCCGGCCAGGGCCGCGGCGGTCGCGAGCACGGCGGTTCGCTTCTGCTTCGACACGGTCCCCTCATTCCTGACGGCACATCAGATCGGCCGTCAAGGTACGCCCGGGGCCTTGAGGAGGGAAGACACGGCGCACGCCGGAGTTGTGACGATCCGGCGTGCGCCGAGTGGAGGGGCTGACCCTCGGTAACTCAGCGTCGGGCCTGGCCCAGCACCTCGGGCAGCCCCCACCGCCGCAGCACCTCGGGCACGGCCACGGTCCCGTCGGCCCGCTGGTGCTGCTCCAGGATGGCGGGGAGCAGCCGGCTGGTGGCGAGGCCCGACGCGTTGAGAGTGTGGACGTACGCCGACTTGCCCCCGCCGTCCGGGCGGTACCGGATGCCGCCGCGACGGGCCTGGTAGGCGCGGGCGTTCGACACCGAGCTGACCTCGGCGTACCCGCCCAGGCTGGGCAGCCAGACCTCCACGTCGTAGGTCTTGGCCTGCGCGGGGCTGGTGTCCCCGGCGGCGAGCTTGGTGACCCGGTGATGGAGGCCGAGCCCCGCGACCAACTCCTCCGCCCGCGCGAGGAGTTCGAGGTGCGCGGCGTCCGAGTCCTGCGGTCGGGCGAACTGGAACAGCTCCACCTTGTTGAACTGGTGGCCCCGCAGCGTCCCGCGTTCAGCCGTGCGGTGGCTGCCGCCCTCCCTGCGGTAGCAGGGCGTGTAGGCGACGTACCGGCGCGGCAGTTCCCGCTCGTCGAGCGTCTCACCGCGATGGAGGTTGACCAGGGCCGTCTCGGCGGTGGGCAGCAGGAACCGCTCGGGACGGCCGCCCTCGCCCTCCTCCACCACGAAGACGTCCTCGGCGAACTTCGGGAACTGGCCCGCCGTATAGCCGGCGTCGTAGGTGAGCAGATGCGGCGGCAGGACGAACTCGTAGCCCGCCCGGCGATGGGCGTCCAGGAAGTGGTTGAGCAGCGCCCACTCCAGGGCGGCGCCCTCCCCCCGGTAGACCCAGTGGCCGTGGCCGGCGAGCGCCGTGCCGCGCCCGTGGTCGACGAGGCCGAGGTCCTGGCTGAGCCGGACGTGGTCCCGGGCGGGGAACCCGAAGGCCGGCGGGGCGCCCACGCTCCGTACGACCTCGTTGTTCTCCTTGCCGCCCGCCACGACGTCGTCGTCCGGGAGGTTGGGCAGGGCGTCGAGGAACTCCTGGTGGCGGGCGGCGAGGCGAGCGAGGTCCGCCTCGGTTGCGGTGAGCCGGTCGGTCAGGGCCTTGGCCTCGGCCCGCAGTTCCTCCGCGGGGGCGTCCGTACGGCGTCGTTCGGCGATCTCGGCCGAGATCCGCCGCCGCTCGCCCCGCAGCCGCTCCACTGCCGTACGCAGCACGCGGAACTCCGCGTCGAGGGCGAGAAAGGCCGGGAGGTCGGCGTCCACAGCGCGTTTGCGCAGGCCGGCGCGGACCTCGTCGGGGTGTTGTCGGATGAGGGTGACGTCGAGCATGATGCGCGCTCCGTCCGGTCGGCCGGGGCGCACGGTCCGCCCCGGGGTGGTCCCTCGGGGCGTGGGCGAGAGGGTGCTCGCGGTGCCACCACGCCTTCACCGCCGCACGTCACCCTTGTGGCCGTACGACGGACTCGTTCGGGCCCGATGACGGGGGCCGGCCGGCGGGGCATTTCCTCCCCGCACTCGGGAGTGGATTCACCCGGAGCGCGAGGCCGCCTTCACAACGACCGGCGGCTCTCTCGGCTCGCGGATCCGGGCTACTGGTCTCCGTCAGCGCGTTGCCGAGAGGGTAAAGCAGCACCTCAGCGCCGCGGAACCGATTTTTCCGTACGGCCGGACGGGCGCCCTATGCCGGTGCGCCCAGCTCCGCCCACACCGTCTTGCCCGCGAACCCGGGGGTCCGTACGACCCCCCAGTCCAGGCACAGCCGCTGCACGATGAACATGCCGTGGCCGCCGGGCCGGCCGGCGCGATGCGGGGTGCGGGGGGCCGGCTGGCCGGTGCCCTTGTCGGAGACCTCGACGCGGATCACCTTGTTGTCGCAGGCGATCCGCAGTTCGTCGGGACCCTCGGCGTGCAGGCAGGCGTTGGTGACCAGCTCGGAGACGACGAGCAGCACATCCTCGGCGGCGGCCCGCTGGTCGGCGCTCGCGGCGGGCAGCCAGCCCCACGCGTACAGCGCCTGGCGGGCGAAGTCACGGGCGAGCGGCACGACTCCGCTCTGGCCCTCGAAGTCCAGCCGCCGGACCTGACGCCCCGCCGGGGCCCCGGCGGACGCCTCGGACCCCTCGGACGCCCCGGAAGCGCCGCTGGGCTCAGGGCCGCGGTCGCCCGGCGAGAAAGGCCGGGTGGTGCTCATCAGCGCTTCACCTCACCGATTCACCAGTTCAACGTTCACACGATTCAGAAGTCAGTACGCGGAGTCAGTACGTCAGTACACAGTCCTTGCCTGATAGGTCGGTCACAGTCCCCACCCCCGGTGGCCGACATCACAGCCGACACGTTCAGGGAGTCTCCTGCCCGACCGCGCCGAGGGAACACCCCCGTATTCGGCACGAATGACGTGACGTCCGATGCGGGGTCGGGCGGGAGGGGTCAACCCGACCCGTCGGCCGTGTCGGACAGGGCGGATTCGAGCGAGTCGTGGACCGTGAAGACCGCTCCGGCCCCTGTGATCTCGAACACGCGCGCAACGGCGGGCAGCATGCCCGCGAGATGCACCCCGCCACCGGCGGCCTCCGCTTTCAAACGCGCTCCGAGCAGCACGTTCAGTCCTGTGGAGTCACAGAACTCCAGCCGCGAGCAGTCGACGACCAGTCGGCTGAAGCCCTTGTCGAGGCAGTCCTCAAGTGGCCCACGCAACAAATCGGCGGTGTGGTGGTCCAACTCACCCGCCGCGGTCACGACGGCGCTGGAGCCCTCTTCCCGCACCTCGACCAGAAGTCGGCCAGACTGTGCGCTGCCGACCGTCCCGCGGTCCATGCCGTCTCTCACTCCCGACGTCGTGGCTGCTGACTGACGCTCCCGAACACTACGCCTTCCCTACGCCCTCCAACACCCGAACATCCACCCAGAAACGGACATTTCGGAACAGAGCGCACTTGCGGTGGGCTCACGAAAGCGGGTAGGGCTAGTAGAGACACGTAACCGACTCGGCCGGCTTTGGAGGCGCCGCACACCGCAGTGCACGCACAGGCTTCGGCAGCCATATGCCGAGAACGATGGAGGACATCATGTCACCCCGGCTCGACGCATCGCATACCCAGAGCGCGACGTCGGCACCCCGACCGGCACACCTGGATCCCATCGAGCAGAACAGCGACGTACATTCCGAACACGATTTCGGTCACGACGACGCACTCGCCGGGCTTCCGGACATCCCCCCGTACGACGAGGTGGGACCGGTGGACGCGCGAGCCCTGTCCAAGACCCTCTTCGAGCGGCTGGAGTCGCTGGAGGAAGGGACCCACGAATACTCGTACGTCCGCAACACGCTCGTCGAACTCAACCTCGCCCTGGTCAAGTTCGCCGCCTCCCGCTTCCGCTCGCGCAGCGAGCCGATGGAGGACATCATCCAGGTCGGCACGATCGGCCTGATCAAGGCGATCGACCGCTTCGAGCTCAGCCGAGGCGTGGAGTTCCCCACCTTCGCCATGCCGACCATCATCGGCGAGATCAAGCGTTTCTTCCGCGACACGTCGTGGTCGGTGCGGGTACCGCGCAGACTTCAGGAACTCCGGCTCGACCTGGCCAAGGCCGGTGACGAACTGGCCCAGAAGCTCGACCGCGCCCCCACGGTGGCGGAACTGGCGGACCGCCTCGGCCTGAGCAACGACGAGGTCGTCGAGGGCATGGCGGCGTCGAACGCGTACACCGCCTCCTCGCTGGACGCCCAGCCCGAGGAGGACGACGCCGAGGGCGCGCTGGCCGACCGGATCGGCTACGAGGACCACGGCATCGAAGGCATCGAGTACGTCGAGTCGTTGAAGCCGCTCATCGCCGAACTGCCGCCCAGAGACCGGAAGATCCTCTCCCTGAGGTTCGTCGCGGGCATGACCCAGTCGGAGATCGGCGACGAGCTCGGCATCTCGCAGATGCATGTGTCGCGGCTGCTGTCGCGAACCCTGACCCGGCTCCGGAAGGGGCTGACGGTCGAGGAGTGACGACCGGCGGCGGAGGGACGTCCCCTCCCGCTGACCTGCGCTGTGCCCGGTACCCCGCCGAATCCGTCGGCCGGATACCGGGCACAGCGCGTTGCGGCCGTTCGCACCGGCCCCATGGGTTACCCACAGAAACCCTTTCCCCGAAGCGTCCCTTCCTCCACTATGAGCCGTCATACCCGCCGGTAAGTCAGCACTGCGAGCGGGCGGCAAGGCTGCGAGGAGGCAGGCGGATGGCTCGGGCCGACGACGGCGGGGACCGTGACCGTGGGGTGCACGCGGGCGCGTCCGACGCCCGGCTCACCGAACTGCTGCGCGCGGACACGGCCACCGCCTACCCGGCGCTCCACGAACTGCGCGCCCGCCATCACGCCTCCGTCCTCGCCTACGCCCGCCTGTGCACGCCGAACGAGTCCACGGCACGGCAGCTGGCGGCCCAGGCGTTCACGCTCGCGGCCCGGCAGACGGCGCGCGGCGTCGACCCGGGCCTGCCCTGGCGGCACCGGCTCCTGCTGCTGACCGCCCGGACGGCGGGGACGTGGGCCATGGACGAGCGGGCCGCGAGCCTCGACGCGGGCCTGCTGCTCGTCCTGAACACGGCCGGCGCCTCCGGCCCCGTCCCGCCCATGCTCACGGCCTTCCAGACCCTGCCGGCCCGCGCCCAGGGCCTGATCTGGTACGGGATCGTGGAGCGGGAGCCGGTGGAGCGGACGGCCGGTCTGCTCGGCCTCACCCGCGAGGACGTGGCGTACGGCGTCGAACCAGCCCTCCAGCACCTGTCCCGGGCCTGCCTGCGCACCCGCCTCGCCGGCTCCGACGACCCGGACTGCCCCGACTTCGGGCGCCTCATCGAGGAGTCGGTACGGCCGGACAGTCCCCGCGACAGCGCTGATCTGCACGCCCACATGGCGCGCTGCCCGCACTGCACGGCGGCGTACGAGGAGCTGTCGGCGCTGCGGGACGCACCGCGCGGGGCGCTCGCGGAGGGGCTGCTGCCCTGGGGCGGGACGTCTTACGCGGCACGGCGCGCGGACGAGCGGGAGGCCGCCCGTCCCGTCGCGGAGCGGAGGTGGCCGCAGGCGGGCCTGCCGTGGGACCGGCGCCGGGTCGTGCTCGTGTCGGCGGCGCTCGGGGTGGCGTTGCTGCCGCTGGTGGTGTTCCTGGTGGCGCAGGGCGATTCGCCGTCGGCGCAGGATCCGGTGGGGTCGGTCAAGACCGCGGTGAGCGTGCCGCCGGTGGCGGTGACGGTGACGGCCACCGTGTCGGCGACGCCGTCGACGTCATCACCCTCGCCGTCGACGTCGACGTCGACGTCGCCGTCACCGTCGCGGACGTCCAAGTCACCGTCGCCGACGCGGAGTTCGCCGCCCCCGAAGACCGCCCGTCCGAAGCCGCCCTCGCCTTCCGCCCACCCGCCGAACGGCAGCTTCGCCCAGGTGGTGAACGTCGCCTCGGGCCAGTGCCTGGACATCGACGGCGACCCGTACAACGGCACGGACGTCGTCACGGCCACCTGCACGTCCTCGGACGACCAACGGTGGCGGGTCGACGCCGGACGCGGCGTGCTGCAGTCGTACGCCTATCCCGGCTACTGCCTGGACAGCCGCGGCTCCCTGGACCGGGGCATCGGCATCTGGGAGTGCGACGCGGTCTACGGGCCCAACGGCCAGAACCTGAGGTTCGCGGTGGACTCCCGCGGCGTGATCCGCCCCGGCATCGCCCCGGACCACGCGGTGACCCCGGGCGGGGACGACTCGCTGTCCCTGGTGCGGGAGGCGGGGCGGGGGGATCAGCGGTGGCGGGCGGGTGCTTCCTGATCAGGCTTCACAGCTCCTGGCCGGGCTGCCGCTTCCTCGTCAGACCTCGCGTACGCCCCGCCGCCACACCCCGCTGACCAGCGGGACGCCCGGCCGGTAGGCCAGGTGCACATGGCTCGGGGCGTCCAGGAGGATCAGGTCGGCTCGGGCGCCCGGGGTGAGTCGGCCGATGTCGTCGCGGCGCAGGGCCGCCGCGCCGCCCGCCGTGGCCGACCAGATCGCCTCGTCCGGGGTCATCCCCATGTCCCGTACCGCGAGTGCGACGCAGAAGGGGACGGACGAGGTGAAGGACGAGCCCGGGTTGCAGTCGGTGGACAGGGCGACGGTGACGCCCGCGTCGAGGAGGCGGCGGGCGTCGGGCCACTGGGCGCGGGTGGAGAACTCGGCGCCCGGGAGGAGGGTGGCGACGGTGGCGCTGTTCGCGAGCGCGTCGACATCGTCGTCCGTCAGGTGGGTGCAGTGGTCGGCGGAGGCGGCGTCCAGTTCGACGGCGAGTCGGACGCCCGGGCCGTAGGACAGCTGGTTGGCGTGGACGCGCGGGTGCAGTCCCCTGGCCTTGCCGGCGGTGAGGATCGCGCGGGCCTGGTCGCCGTCGAAGGCGCCCTTCTCGCAGAAGACGTCGATCCAACGGGCGTACGGGGCGCAGGCGTCGAGCATCTCGCCGGTGACGAGGGCCACGTACGCCGCCGGGTCCTGGGCGTAGTCCGGCGACACGATGTGGGCGCCGAGGTAGGTGACCTCCTCGGTGTGGGCGGCGGCGATGCGCAGGGCCCGGGCCTCGTCGTCGACGGTCAGGCCGTAGCCGGACTTGGTCTCGAAGGTGGTGGTGCCCTGGCGGAGCGCCTCGTGGAGGTAACGGGTGAGGTTGGCCTCCAGTTGCTCGTCGCTCGCGGCGCGGGTGGCGGCGACGGTCGTGCGGATGCCGCCCGCGCTGTACGGCCGACCCGACATCCGGGCGTTGAACTCCTGCGTCCGGTCGCCCGCGAAGACGAGGTGGGAGTGGGAGTCGACGAAGCCGGGGAGGACCGCCCGGCCACCGGCGTCGACCCGATTGTCAGTGGCGGGTGCTTTGCTTTGATCACCGGTCCACGCGACGCGGTCGCCTTCGATGACGACGGCCGCGTCCTGGATCAGTCCGAGGGGGGATCCGTCACCGAGGGAGGGGTCGTTGGTGACCAGGGCGGCGATGTTGGTGATGAGCGTGCTCGCGGTGCTCGCGGAGTGGGCGGGGCTGACGGTCGTCGCGTTGCTCATGGCGTCCTTGGTTGCCTGGTCGGCGGTGGGGTCGGGTTCGGGGGCAGGGGCGGAGGCGGGCCGCGGGGGCGGGCGGCCCGGGGTCATCCGCGCAGGGCTGCGACGGCGTCCGCGAGGGCTTTCGGCACATCCGGTACGAGGGCGTGCACCCCGTCCCGTACGACGTGCCGACCTCCCACGACCGTATGCGACACGTCTGCTGCCGACGCGGCGAATACGGCCGTCTCGGCCCCGAGCCGCGGAAGCGGTCCTGCCGTCCTGACCGAGTCCAGCGCGATCGTCGTGAAGTCGGCGAGCGCGCCGGGCGCCAGGGTGCCCGCGTCGTCCCAGCCGAGGGCCGCGTGGCCGTCGGCCGAGGCCGCCCGCAGCAGGGCCGCCGCCGTCCAGTGACCGCGCGTACGGGTGCGCAGGCGCTCGTCGAGCTCCATCGCCCGCGCCTCTTCGAGCAGGTCGATCACGGCGTGGCTGTCGGAGCCGAGGCAGAGCGGGGAGCCCTCGTTCTGGAGGGCGACCGCGGGTCCGATGCCGTCGGCGAGGTCCCGCTCGGTCGTCGGGCACATGCAGGTGCCGGTGCCGCTGCCGCCGATGAGGGAGATGTCCTCGGCGGTGAGATGGGTGTTGTGGACGCCGGTGGTGCGCGGTCCGAGCACGCCGTGCAGGGCGAGGAGCTGCGTCGGGGTGCACCCGTGGGCCTCCAGGCACGCCTCGTTCTCGGCGGTCTGCTCGGACAGGTGCACATGGAGCGGGGCCCGCCGCTCCTCGGCCCAGCGTGCCACGGTCGCCAACTGGTCGGCGGGCACGGCCCGTACGGAGTGGATCGCCGCCCCGATCCGTGCGTGATCCCGTTCCTTGAGAACTGAACAGCGTTCGGCCCAGGACTCGGCGTCGCCGTCGGAGAAGCGGAGCTGGTGGGTGTTGGGCGGCTGTCCGAAGCCGGAGGAGAGGTAGGCGGTGTCGAGGAGGGTGATCCGGATGCCGGCTTCGGCGGCGGCCGCGACGAGGGCCTCGCCCATGGCGTTGGGGTCGGCGTACGGGGTGCCGCCCGGGGCGTGGTGGACGTAGTGGAACTCACCGACCGCCGTGATGCCGGCCAGGGCCATCTCGGCGTACACGGCGCGGGCGAGCGCGTGGTAGGTGTCGGGGGTCAGCCGGTCGGCGACGGAGTACATGACCTCGCGCCAGGTCCAGAAGGTGCCGGAGCCGACCTGGACGGTGCCGCGCAGGGCGCGGTGGAAGGCGTGCGAGTGGGCGTTCGCCAGGCCGGAAAGGGTCAGCCCGCGCAGGATCTCGGCACCCGGGGGCGGGGCGGGGACGTCGGTCCGGACGGCGGTGATGCGGCCGGCTTCGGTGTCCACGGCGACGCCCGGCTCGACGTGTGGGTCGAGCCAGGCGTGTTCCAGCCAGTACGTGCGGCTCCGCTGGGTGGGCGTCACGAGCAGGCCAGTCCTTCCAGTACGTCGGCGAGGGCGAGCACTCCGGCCACGCAGTCGTCCTCGGCGGCGAACTCGGCCGGGGAGTGCGAGACGCCCGTGGGATTGCGCACGAACAGCATGGCGGTCGGGATGCTCCCGGAGAGGATTCCGGCGTCGTGTCCGGCACCGGTCCCCAGGACGGGCACGGTGATGTCGGTGTGCTTGCCCAGGATGCGGGCGAGTTCGTCGCGCAGGGCGTGGTCGAACTCGACGACGGGCGTGAAGGACTCGCGGACCACGTCGAGGTCGATGCCGTGGGCTGCCGCGTACTCCCGGGCGGCCCGCTCGACGCCGCCGACCACGCGGTCCAGGGCGGCCTGGTCCTCGGCGCGGGAGTCGAGCCAGCCGCGCACGAGGGAGGGGATGGCGTTGACGCCGTTCGGCTCGACGGCGATCTTTCCGAAGGTGGCGACGGCGCCGGCGAGTTCGGCCTCGCGGCGGGCGGCGAGGACGGTCTCGGCGTACGACAGCATCGGGTCGCGCCGGTCCACGAGCCGGGTGGTCCCGGCGTGGTTGGCCTCGCCCCGGAAGTCGAACCGCCACCGGCCGTGCGGCCAGATGGCGCTGGCGATCCCGACCCGGTCGCCGGACAGGTCCAGCGCCCGGCCCTGCTCGACGTGCAGCTCGACGAAGGCACCGATGCGGGCGAGCCGCTCCGGGTCGGCGCCGATGGTGTCGGGGTCGTACCCGGCCGCCTCCATGGCCCGGGGCAGGCTGACCCCGTCCCCGTCGGTCAGCTTGTGGGCGTCCGCCACGGTGAGCTGCCCGGCGGTGAGCCGGGACCCGACGCAGGCGAGCCCGAAGCGGGCGCCCTCCTCGTCGCCGAAGTTGACGACGGCGAGGGGCTTGGTGAACTCCACGCCCCTGCCACGCAGTTCGTCGAGCGCGGCGAAGGAGGACACGACCCCGAGGGGCCCGTCGAAGGCCCCGCCGTCGGGTACCGAGTCGAGATGCGACCCGGTGACGACGGCGTCCCCGGCGGCGGGGTCCCCGAGCCAGGCCCACTGGTTCCCGTTCCGGTCGACCTCGTAGGCGAGCCCGCGTGCCTCGGCCTGCTCCTCGAACCAGGAGCGGCATTCGGAGTCGGCACCGGTCCAGGCGAATCGGCGGTAGCCGTGGGAGTCGGGGTGCCGGCCGATGGGGAGCAGCTCGCGCCACATGGCGTGGAACGAGCTACCGCCCCCGGTCGGTGGGCCACTGTCGTTCTGCGTCACGCGTCGTCACCCTCGCGCATGGGAACCCGCACGCCCCGCTCGTCGGCGACCGACTCCGCGATGTCGTACCCGGCGTCCACGTGCCGGATGACCCCCATACCGGGGTCGTTCGTCAGCACCCGCCGGATCTTCTCCCCGCCCAGCTTCGTGCCGTCGGCCACCGTCACCTGCCCGGCGTGCAGGGACCGGCCCATCCCGACGCCCCCGCCATGGTGGATGGACACCCAGGACGCACCGGACGCCACGTTCACCATCGCGTTCAGCAACGGCCAGTCGGCGATCGCGTCCGACCCGTCGAGCATGGCCTCGGTCTCGCGGTACGGCGAGGCGACGGAGCCGCAGTCGAGGTGGTCGCGCCCGATGGCCAGCGGCGCGGCGAGCTCCCCGCTCGCCACCATGTCGTTGAACCGCTCCCCCGCCTTGTCCCGCTCGCCGTAGCCGAGCCAGCAGATGCGCGCGGGCAGCCCCTGGAAGTGGACCCGCTCCCCCGCCATCTTGATCCAGCGGGCCAGGGACTCGTTCTCCGGGAAGAGGTCCAGGATCGCCTTGTCCGTCTTGGCGATGTCGGCCGGGTCGCCCGACAGGGCCGCCCACCGAAAGGGGCCCTTGCCCTCGCAGAACAGCGGGCGGATGTAGGCCGGCACGAACCCGGGGAAGGCGAACGCCCGGTCGTACCCGGCGAGTCGGGCCTCGCCGCGGATCGAGTTGCCGTAGTCGAAGACCTCGGCACCGGCGTCCATGAAGCCGACCATGGCCTCCACGTGCCGTGCCATCGATTCCCGCGCCCGGGTGGTGAAGCCCGCCGGGTCCTTCGCCGCGTAGGACGCCATCTCGTCGAAGTCCACGCCCAGCGGCAGGTATGCCAGCGGGTCGTGCGCCGAGGTCTGGTCGGTGACGATGTCGATGGGGGCGCCCATGGCGAGGAGCTGCGGGACCAGCTCGGCGGCGTTGCCGAGGACGCCGATGGACAGCGGGCGGCGGGCGTCGCGGGCCTCGACGGCCAGCTGCAGCGCGTGGTCGAGCGAGTCGGCCTTCACGTCCAGGTAGCGGTGTTCGATGCGCCGGTCGATCGCGCGCGGGTCGCAGTCGACGCAGATCGCCACGCCGTCGTTCATGGTCACGGCGAGCGGCTGGGCGCCGCCCATGCCGCCGAGACCGGCGGTGAGGGTGATCGTCCCGGCGAGGGTGCCGCCGAACTTCTTCGCGGCGACGGCGGAGAAGGTCTCGTAGGTGCCCTGGAGGATGCCCTGGGTGCCGATGTAGATCCAGGAGCCGGCCGTCATCTGGCCGTACATGGTGAGGCCGAGGGCCTCCAGGCGGCGGAACTCCTCCCAGGTGGCCCAGTCGCCGACGAGGTTGGAGTTGGCGATGAGGACGCGCGGGGCCCACTCGTGGGTCTGCATGACGCCGACGGGGCGGCCGGACTGGACGAGCATGGTCTCGTCCTGCTTGAGGGTCTTCAGGGTGCGGACCATGGCGTCGAAGGACCGCCAGTCACGGGCCGCCTTGCCGGTCCCGCCGTAGACGACGAGCTGGTCGGGGTGCTCGGCGACCTCGGGGTCGAGGTTGTTCTGGAGCATCCGCAGGGCGGCTTCCTGCTGCCATCCCAGGGCGCTCAGTTCCGTACCGCGCGGCGCTCGGACGGGGCGGGGTCCTGACATGGTCTGCCTCCAGCGGATGGTGACTGCGGGTTGTGACTGCCGCTTGTTGAAGTGGGTATTCACATCCTGGCTACCTGAATAGAACTAGTCAATACGTCCGTGCGCCAGCGTCTGCGTGTCCCGGATGTTTGGCTGGATGCATGGGCTCGTACAGCGAGATGACGGGGGATGCCGTGAGCGACCGAGTGGACAGCGGGATCGAGGTTCCGGCGTGGGACGCCGACCGGGCCGCCCGGCGGGACGAGGCGGTGCGGGCCGCCGTGGAGCAGGGGCTGCTCGGAGCCGGCTCCCCCATCGTCGGCCTGCTGGACGTCACCGGCATCCGGGAGTCGGCGGCGGCGCTGCGGGCGGCGTTCGACGCGGTGGTGGCGCCGGGCACGCCCGTGCTGCACGCCTTCGCGGTGAAGGCGACCCCGCTGGTGCCGGTGCTGCGGCTGCTGCGCGAGGAGGGCATCGGCGCGGAGGTGGCCAGCCCGGGTGAGCTGGCGCTGGCGCGGGCGGCGGGGCTGCGCCCGGAGATGACGGTGCTGGACTCGCCCGCCAAGACGCCGGCCGAGCTGCGCCAGGCGCTGGCGCTGGGCATCGCCGTCAACGCGGACAACCCGCAGGAGCTGGACCGCATCGACGGCCTGATGAGGTCGGCCACCAGCCGCTCCCCGCTCGGGATCCGGGTGAATCCGCAGGTCGGCGGCGGTTCCATCGAGGCGACGTCCACGGCTACGGCGACATCGAAGTTCGGCGTGGCGCTGCGCGACGAGGGGGCGCGGGAGTGGGTCGTACGGGCGTATCAGGACCGCCCGTGGCTGACCCGGCTGCACGCGCACACCGGGTCCCAGGGGATCCCGCTGTCGCTCATGGCCCAGGGGGTCGCGGCGGCGTACGCGCTCGCGGAGGAGATCAACCGGAGGATCGGCCGACGGCAGATCGACACGCTCGACATCGGCGGCGGACTGCCGGTGAACTTCGCGTCGGACGCCACCACGCCGACGTACGCGCAGTACGCGCGGCTGCTGAGCGAGGCGGTGCCGGGTCTGTTCGACGGGCGGTACGGGCTGGTGACCGAGTTCGGCCGGTCCTTGCTCGCCAAGCACGGGACGGTCGTGGCGCGGGTCGAGTACGCCAAGAGCGCGGGTGGCCGCCCGGTGGCGGTCACGCACGCGGGCGTGCAGGTGGCGACGCGGACGGTGTACGCGCCGGGGAGCTGGCCGCTGAGGATCGCGGCGTACGACGGCAAGGGGCACCCGAAGCAGGGAACGGCGGTGGTGCAGGACGTGGCCGGTCCGGCCTGCTTCTCCGGTGACCTGCTGGCCGAGGGATGCGCGCTGCCGCTGCTGGAACAGGGGGACCACGTGGCGGCGCTGGACACGGGGGCGTACTACTTCGCGCATCACTACGCGTACAACTCCCTCGCCCGGCCCGGCATTCACGGCTTCGCCCCGGACGGGAGCGGGGGCATCGCCTTCGCGACCGTGCGTGAGCAGCAGTCGCTCGACGAGATCGTGGACGAATCCGGCGGGGCGCACGCGGCCTCGCTCACCACCCTGCCCGCGCCCTGATCACTCAAGGGAAATCAGGGCCGAATCGAGGAGGGGCACCGTGGGCGATCCTCCGGGCGGCGACCACGAGGTGTCGGAGGCCGCCGAGACGGCGGAACCGGCGCGGCCGGCCGCCGAGCAGCACGCGTTCGGGGCGGACGTCGACGCCGATGACGACGGCGCCGACGACACGGATCCGCCCGTCGAGGACGTGATCCTCAGCAGCCGGGACAGCCACCACCCGCTGCGGTTCGTGCCGACCACCTTCGACCTCAATGCGTCCGCCGCCGGCGGCACCGACGCCGTCCGCGCCAAGATGCGCACGAGGGAGCACCTCGGCCTCAGGGCGGCACCGAGGACATCCTGATCACCCTCACCGACCAGTACCACCTGATCCGGCTGGTCACCGGACGCGGGGGCAACGGCCTCCTCCTGTACCTGGTGCTGGACGCCCGCGGAAGATCGAGGAGGGCCTGGAGGTCTGGCCTACACCAGGGCCGCGGTGCGGCGGCGGGCCCCGCCCGGGGCGGCGTCGCCCGCGGCGATGCCCGTACTGCGGTACACCTTGACCGCCTTGCCCGCCGGCCGGCCACCTCGCCGGTCGAGCCAGTCCACCCGCACCCACAGCAGGGCGTTCTCGGCCCGCTCCCGCCGGCCGAGCCACGCGGCCTTGAGCCGCAGCCCCGCTCCGCATCCCGCCAGCAGCATCCCGCCCGCCGCCGGCACGGCGAAGGCGCTGCCCAGCGCGGCGACGAACGCGAGCAGCAGCCACCAGCGGTGGCCGCGACGCCAGTTGCGGGCGGACACCGAGCGGTCCTGGAGCACGTCGTGCTTGCCGGCGCGGGCGGCCGAGCGGGCCAGGGCGGTGTAACGCCCGCGGCGTGCGTACGACACGACCACCGCCGCGACGATGAACAGCGCGGCCCCGGCCAACACCCCGATCCGACGCCCCGTCAGCCCCGGCACCAGCACACCGATGCCCGCCGCGAGCACTCCGAGCCACCACAACGGCGCCGCCCCGGACCGTACGACGACCGCCACCCGAGCCAGCCCCTGACCTCCGCGTGCCACGTTCCGCCTCCTCGTCGCCCTGGCACAGTTCTGTCGGGCGGGCAGATTAGTGAAGAAACGTGAGACGAGTCTTAAAACTCACTCGCCAGAAGAACTCACTCGGCAGGTGTCACTCGGCAGGTGTCACTCGACAAACAGCCCCCGCACCGCCGCCCGCGCGTCGAACTCCTCCAGCCGTGCCTGGGCGTCCGGCAGGTCGTCGCACATCGCCTCCAGCAGGACCCGGCCCAGCAGCATCGGCGCGCAGGCGGTGTCGAAGGCGAGGCCCGTACCGACGGCCGCCGGCAGCAGCAGGTCGGAGACCTTGGCGACCGGCGCGAACGCGGAGTCCGCCACCGTCACCACCGTCAGCCCGGCCTCCTTGGCGTACGCCAGCGTGTCCACGACCTCACGCGGGTGCCGGGGCAGCGCGAAGCACAGCAGGGCCGTCGCGCCGGCCCGGACGGCGGCGTCGACACGGTCGTGGATCATCGTGCCGCCCTCGTGCAGCAGCCGTACGTCCGGGTGGACCTTGGCCGCGAAGTAGGCGAAGCCGTACGCCTGGGAGGCCGCGGCGCGCAGGCCGAGGACGGGGAGCGGACGCGAGGCCGCGAGCAGCCGCCCGGCCTTCTGGACGGGCCGCGGGTCGGCGAGCGCCTCGGCCAGATGCCGCAGATTCTCGATCTCGGCCTCGACGGCCTGCTGGTACTCGTTGTACGAGCCGGCGTCCACCGGCTGCTCGACGGGCGCGACCTCGCGCAGGTGCCTGCGCAGCGCCGGGTAGCCGTCGAAGCCGAGGGCGACGGCGAAGCGGGTCACGGACGGCTGGCTGACCCCGGCCAGCTCGGCCAGCTCCACGCTGGACAGGAACGGCACGTCGGCGGCCCGCCGCACCATGCTGTGCGCGATGCGCCGCTGGGTCGGCGTCAGCCGGTGCCCCTCGAAAAGCGCCTGGAGCCGCGCGGCGGAGCTGTCCGTCCCCCTGGTGTTCCTGTCCGCGCTCATGCCGCGCTCCCGCTCCCCATGCAGCCCACACCTCTCACTCCGGACAACCGGCCTATTCAGATATCAAGAACTCTGCATGACCTTATACAGCCGGGCAAGAGACATCCGTTCCGGTCACCGCCCGGCGCCCTGGCCTGCCCCCGCACGAACAGGGGGGCTAACCCCAGTGCGGCCGTCGCCCCCGCTCCCTACCGTGGATCGCATGACCGGAATGGACGCGCGGGACACCGAGCTCAAGAAGGAACTCAACGCCACCCTGCAGGCCCGCAGGTAGCTGGGCGACGAGTACGAGTCCGCGCTGGTCGACTCGTTCCTGGAGAAGGTCGACCAGCGCATCGACGGGGCGGTCGAGCGCCGACTGCGGCGCCAGTCGGCCGAGCAGCAGATGGTGGCGGCCCGGGGCGCCCGGTCGCCGAAGCCGACGGACTCCTTCGGTGAGCGCTTCGGCTTCGGCATCGTCTCGCTGGTCGTGGCGATCCCGCTGTCCGCGATCGGCGGCGGCGTAGCCGGCCTCTCCGGTCTGCTGGTCACCTGGGTCGGCATCGTCGGCGTCAACGTCGTCCAGGCGGCGCGCACCCACCCCGGCCTGTTCAGGGGCCTGCGCCGCAAGGCCGCCAAGGACGACGACAAGTGGGAGGACTGACCCGCTCCGGGGAGCCTGGGGGACCGGGGCCGAGCCCGCCGTGATCCGTCCGCCCGCACAAGGAGTTTCATGCGCGGGGACCGCCGCTCCCCCGTTTCCAGGGGGCGGGACGACGGCGGTCCCCGCGAGGGACGCGGGCCGGGTCAGGGCCTGGCTTGCGCGTCCTTGGCGTCCATGGAGGTCCGGGAGCCGCTCCGGAGGTCCTTGGCGCCGTTCGGCGCCGGCTGGGGCGGGGAGCCGCTCCCGCCCTGCCGACACCCCCTAATGTGCCGGACCCGTGTTAAGCGGGTGCTGCGCGGACGTGACGCGCTCGTACCAGTTCCGCGACGTTCCGAGCGGCCGCTGTCACCCCAAGTTCGCCGCGTACACGGCCCGTTCACCGCGGGTTCGCCGCCAGGTCCGCCGCTACTTCCCGCCCTTGGCGAGGAAGGCCAGCAGGTCCTGCCGGCTGACCACACCGGTCGGCTTGCCCTCGACGAGGACGATCGCCGCGTCGGCCGCGCCCAGCACGGACATCAGGTCCGCGACCGGCTCACCGGAGCCGACCTGCGGCAGCGGGGCCGACATGTGCTTCTCCAGCGGGTCGTCGAGCGAGGCCCTCTTGGTGAACAGCGCGTCCAGCAGCTCCCGTTCGACGACGGACCCCACGACCTCCGCGGCCATGACGTCCGGGTGACCGGCGCCCGGCTTCACGATGGGCATCTGCGAGACGCCGTACTCCCGCAGCACCTCGATGGCCTGACCGACCGTCTCGTCCGGGTGCATGTGGACTAGGGACGGCATGGCGCCGTGCTCCTTGTCGTTGAGGACGTCGGCGACGCGCGCGCTCGGGCCCTCGTCCTCCAGGAAGCCGTAGTCGGCCATCCACTCGTCGTTGAAGATCTTGGAGAGGTAGCCGCGGCCGCTGTCCGGGAGCAGGACCACCACGACGTCGTCCGGACCGAGCCGCTCGGCGACCTCCAGCGCGGCCACGACCGCCATGCCGCAGGAGCCGCCGACCAGCAGGCCCTCCTCGCGGGCCAGCCGCCGGGTCATCTGGAAGGAGTCCTTGTCCGACACGGCGACGATCTCGTCGGCGACGGTCCGGTCGTAGGCGGTCGGCCAGAAGTCCTCACCGACGCCCTCGACGAGATACGGCCGCCCGGAACCGCCCGAGTACACCGAACCCTCGGGGTCGGCGCCGATGACCCGCACCTTGCCGTCGCTGGCTTCCTTCAGATAGCGGCCGGTACCGGAGATGGTGCCGCCCGTCCCCACGCCCGCCACGAAGTGGGTGATCTTCCCCTCGGTCTGCTCCCACAGCTCGGGGCCGGTGGAGTGGTAGTGGGAGAGCGGGTTGTTGGGGTTGGAGTACTGGTCCGGCTTCCAGGCGCCCGGCGTCTCCCGCACCAGGCGGTCGGAGACGTTGTAGTAGGAGTCCGGGTGCTCGGGGTCGACGGCGGTCGGGCAGACGACCACTTCGGCGCCGTAGGCCCGCAGTACGTTGATCTTGTCGGTGCTGACCTTGTCAGGGCACACGAAGATGCACTTGTACCCCTTCTGCTGAGCCACGATGGCGAGACCGACACCGGTGTTGCCGCTGGTCGGCTCGACGATCGTGCCGCCGGGCTTGAGCGCACCGCTCTCCTCCGCGGCCTCGATCATGCGCAGGGCGATGCGGTCCTTCACGGAGCCGCCCGGGTTGAAGTACTCCACCTTGGCCAGGACGGTCGCCCGGATGCCCTTGGTCACATTGTTGAGCCTCACCAGCGGGGTGTTGCCGACGAGACTGATCAGCGAGTCGTGGAAATGCACCGTTGTCTCCGGATGCTGAAAAAGAAATGGTCCTAGTGGTTCCGCCAGCCTATGGCCTGCACCGGGCCCATGACGGTCGTTCACTCCTCGTTGGGATTGGGCCACGGTCCGTGCGGGGCAAGCAGTTGATGTACGGCTATGAGGAGGTGGCGGCGACGCATGACGAGCTTGTCGAGGGCGAGGGTGGCCCGGCGGATCGCGGCGGGCGCCGCGTACGGCGGAGGCGGGATCGGGCTGGCCGGCGCGGCGGCCGTGGGTCTGCTCCTCGCCGAGGTGCGGCTGGCCAGGCGCCATGTGGGCAACGGAACCGACAACCATGTACCGAACGCCGACGGCCGGTACGGCCGCGGGTACGGCACCGCCGGCGAGGCACCGCTGCGTCTGACGCTGCTGGGTGACTCGACGGCCGCGGGCCAGGGCGTGCACCGGGCGGGCCAGACGCCGGGCGCGCTGCTGGCGTCGGGGCTGGCGGCGGTGGCGGAACGGCCGGTGCTGCTGCGCAACGTGGCGCTGCCGGGCGCCCGTTCGGACGACCTGGACCGCCAGGTGGCCCTGGTGCTCGCCGATCCCGCGCTGGTGCCCGACATCTGCGTGATCATGATCGGCGCGAACGACGTCACGAACCGGATGCCGCCGACGCGCTCGGTCCGTCACCTGTCCGCGGCGGTACGGCGGCTGCGCACGGCCGGCGCGGAGGTGGTGGTCGGCACCTGCCCCGACCTCGGCACGATCGAGCCGGTCCAGCAGCCGCTGCGGTGGCTGGCCCGACGGGCCTCACGGCAGCTGGCGGCCGCGCAGACGATCGGCGTCGTCGAGCAGGGCGGCCGCACGGTGTCGCTGGGCGACCTGCTGGGCCCGGAATTCGCGGCGAACCCCCGTGAACTCTTCGGCCCCGACAACTACCACCCCTCGGCGGAGGGCTACGCCACCGCGGCGATGGCGGTCCTGCCGACGGTCTGCGCGGCGCTGGGCCTGTGGCCGGCGGAGGAGGAGCGCCCCGACGTCACCCGTCGCGAGGGCTTCCTGCCGGTGGCCCGCGCGGCGGCGGAGGCCGCGTCCGAGGCGGGCACGGAGGTCACCGCCGCCATGCCGACGGGGCCGAAGGGCCCGTGGGCGCTGCTCAAGCGCAGGCGCAGGCGCAGGCTGGGAGAGGCGGAACCGTCACCCGCCAGCCCGTCCGGCGTCTGAGCCCATCGGAGGACCAAGCAAGCGCTTAGAAAATTGCGGCCAGGGTCACACCCCCATCCCCGTGACCCTGACCATACGTACGGGTAACTTCCCACACAGCCCTGCCCGACCCCCCGGTATGTCAATGGAGCCGTGATGCCCGAAGCCGTGATCGTCTCGACCGCCCGCTCCCCCATCGGCCGCGCCTTCAAGGGCTCCCTCAAGGATCTGCGCCCCGACGACCTCACTGCCACGATCGTCCAGGCGGCCCTCGCCAAGATCCCCGAGCTCGACCCCCGGGACATCGACGACCTGATGCTCGGCTGCGGTCTCCCCGGCGGCGAGCAGGGCAACAACCTCGGCCGTGTCGTCGCCGTGCAGATGGGGATGGACCACCTCCCCGGCTGCACGATCACCCGGTACTGCTCCTCGTCCCTGCAGACCTCCCGCATGGCCCTGCACGCCATCAAGGCCGGCGAGGGCGACGTCTTCATCTCGGCCGGCGTCGAGATGGTCTCCCGGTTCGCCAAGGGCAACTCCGACAGCCTCCCCGACACGCGCAACCCCCTCTTCGCCGAGGCGGAGGCCCGCACCGCCGCCGTCGCCGAGCAGGAGGGCACCACCTGGCACGACCCGCGCGAGGACGGCCTGCTCCCCGACCCGTACATCGCCATGGGCCAGACCGCCGAGAACCTCGCCCGGGCGAAGGGCATCACCCGCCAGGACATGGACGAGTTCGGCGTCCGCTCGCAGAACCTCGCCGAGGAAGCCATCAAGAACGGCTTCTGGGAGCGCGAGATCACCCCGGTGACCCTCCCCGACGGCACCGTCATCAGCAAGGACGACGGCCCCCGCCCCGGCGTCACCATGGAGGGCGTCCAGGGCCTGAAGCCGGTCTTCCGCCCCGACGGCCTGGTCACCGCCGGCAACTGCTGCCCGCTCAACGACGGCGCCGCCGCGGTCGTCGTCATGTCCGACACCAAGGCCCGCGAGCTCGGCCTCACCCCGCTCGCCCGCATCGTCTCCACCGGCGTCTCCGGCCTCTCCCCGGAGATCATGGGCCTCGGCCCGGTGGAGGCCTCGCAGCAGGCGCTGCGCCGGGCCGGCCTGACGATCGACGACATCGACCTGGTCGAGATCAACGAGGCGTTCGCCGCCCAGGTGATCCCCTCCTACCGCGAACTGGGCATCGACATCGAAAAGCTGAACGTCAACGGCGGCGCCATCGCCGTCGGCCACCCCTTCGGCATGACCGGCGCCCGCATCACCGGCACGCTCATCAACTCGCTCCAGTTCCACGACAAGCAGTTCGGCCTGGAGACGATGTGCGTCGGCGGCGGCCAGGGCATGGCGATGGTCATCGAGCGCCTGAGCTGAAGCGCCCGAACCGAAGCACCCGAGCGACCCCTGGGTAGTCAACTCACGACCCAGCGTGAGGCTTCGGCCCAGAACCCGGGAAACCCCTTGGTTCTGGGCCGTTTTGTGATCCAATCTCCCCCAGGATGTGACCTATCTCCCTCCGTCGAGGGATTCACGCAGCTCAGAGCCGTTGCAGCACCAAACCCCAGGCCCAAAGTCCTGTCCGTTTCGTGACGTTACGCACTGACAGCTGGATAGTCCGCCCTTCAAGCTGATGTAGGAAGTCGGGGGTCGACTTTGAACCGGGAGTACGTCAGTGAGCGCCATGCCGATCGCCCTGCTGCTCACCACGGCCGCCACCGGCGCCGTGGGCGTCGCCGTCCTGCGCACCCTCATGGTGCTGCGTCGACAGGTCGCGGCCCTGCACACCGAGCTGGCACAGAGCAACGCGGCCGCGACCCGCGGTCTCGTCCCGTCCGCCCGCCTCTCCACCGAGGCCGAGGAGATACGCGCCGCCGTCGCCGAGGCGCTCGCCGAGGAGCGTGAGCGGGAGCTGGCCGAGGCCCGGGCGTTCTGGGCCGCCCAGGAGGCCCGTGACGCCTCCGACGCGCCCACCCTGCTGGGCCTGTCCGACAGCGAGCTGTTCCTGCCCCGTCAGGCCGATTTCGCGGGCCTTGAGCACCTGGAGCACGTGGAGCGCCTGGAGCCGGTGGCGGAGCCGAGCGCGGACGCCGACGAGTTCTCCCCCAAGGACTTCGTCCAGGGGAGCACCCCCAGCGAGTCCCCCGAACTGGCCGCGGCACGCCGCCGCCACCCCTCCCACCCGGACTTCGTCCCGGTCTCCTCACCGGCCGTGAACGACCACGAGCGCACGGTGTCCACCCTTGAGGAGCTGGCCGCGTCCGCCACCGAACTGACCGACGTCCGCCCGGGCCCCCTGGGCACCCTCGACGTCTACGTCTTCGCCGACGGCACGACGCTGTGCATGACGCCGGGCCACCGCGAGACGGCGGAGCGCCTGGCGGCGGCCCTGCGCGCGGGCGAGACACCGGTGCTGCTGGGCGGTTCGGGAGTCTCCGGCGCCTACACGCTGACCTTCGCGTGCGGCGGGGAGAACGTCTACATCCTGGCCGACCGGGTCATAGCGTCCCTCTAGGCGTCCCGCTGGGCGTCCCCCAGGGCCTGCCGTTCGGATCCACGCCGGCGTCGGGGGATCACACCCCGGCCCGCTTCTGCGCCTCCGCCACCAGCCGCACCGCTTCCAGGACGTCCGCGTCGGTCTCGATCACCGTCGCCAAGTCATGCGCCGCGACGGTGATTTGGTCTGCCGCGGCGAACATCCCGGCATCGGGCATGACACGGGGCTCCACCTCGGGCGCCTCCAGGAGCTGGGCTCTGCGCGCCAGCTCTCTGGCCAGCCCCAGCGCCTCCGAAGCCGCACTTCTCTGCAGTCGGCTCTGCGGCGCGGCCCGCAGACGATCAGCGAAATGATCAACGGCACGAGTCAGAGGCGTCGTATCAACCACGCCGTGAGCGTACGCGACTGTTGCCAACGGGCGAACGCTCAGGCACCGTGACCTGAAGGACCGGCTTACATCCCCTTTGCGTCCGGAGGCGCCGATGTCCCACGTCCTCTCCGAGGAGACCCACCGCAACATGCTCGCCCGCATCCCCCACTGCACCGGTCGTGAAGTCTCCGACTGGCTCCGCACCGTAGAAGAAGGCCCGGCTCTCGTCCGTTTCGAGGAGAAGGTCAGCTGGCTTCGCCACGAATACGACCTCGCGTACGGCCACGCGAAGGCGATCGTCCACGAGTACGACCTGAGGAGGGCGGCGCGCAAATTCCTCTAGGCGCGCACAGACGACGAAGGGCCCCGGGACGAACCCGGGGCCCTTTCGCCTACGACCGTCGTCGCGCTACGGCGTCGGGAGTCAGTCGCTGCTGTTGAGGATCGAGATGAGCCTCAGGAACTCCATGTAGATCCACACCAGGGTCAGCGTGAGGCCGAAGGCCGCGAGCCAGGCCTCCTCGCGCGGCGCGCCGTAGGCGATGCCGTCCTCGACCTGCTTGAAGTCCAGGGCGAGGAAGCAGGCGCCGAGCAGGATGCCGACGATGCCGAAGACGATGCCGAGCGGGCCGCTGCGGAAGCCGAGGCCGTCACCGCCGCCGAAGACGGCGAACAGCAGGTTGACCGCCATCAGCAGGATGAAGCCGAGCGCGGCCGCCATCACGAAGCCGACGAAGCGGCGGTTGACGCGGATCCAGCCCGCCTTGTACGCCACCAGCACGGCGGCGAAGACCGCCATCGTGCCGAGCACCGCCTGCATGGCCGCGCCACTGGCGATGTGGGTGTCGACGACGCTGGAGACGACGCCGAGGAAGACACCCTCCAGCGCGGCGTACGTCAGGATCAGTGCCGGCGAGGCCTTGCGCTTGAAGGACTGCACGAGCGCCAGCACCATGCCGATCAGACCGGCACCGATGGCGATGCCGTACGACCGGTTGATGTTCGCCGCGTCGACCGGCAGCAGCGCCCAGGCGAGCGCGGCCGTGACGATCAGCGTGCCGAGCGTGGTGCCGGTGCGCAGGATGACGTCGTCGATCGTCATCCGGCCGGTGGTGGCCGGGGCCTGCGGCGGCGCACCGTGCTGAAGGTCCTGCTGGGCGTACGGGTTCTGCGCGTACGGGTTGCCCGCCTGCGGCTGGGCGTACGGGTTGCCCTGTGTGCCGACAGCGGCGCCCCCGGCCTGCGGCGCGGTGTTGAAGCCCGCGTAGCCGTTGTCGCGGCTGAACCCCCGTCGCGAGAAGACCGGGTTGCTGCTCCTCATTTCACTCCTCCATGGCCACCGTGCGTAGCCTTGGCTCAAGAGTAATAGGTGGGCAAAGGATTGACCCTAGTGCTTGGGGAGGATCTTTCCCTCGTCGTGCTGCGCAACACGCTACGCGGCTCGGTGATTCCCAGCCACGGAGGGGATCATTCATGACCAACCTGCGACGTGGCCGGAACCGATCGGAGATCACTCCTGTGCCCCACGCGTACGGTCACCCGAACGGAAACCCCGTGTACGCCTCGGCGAGGTCCGTCTCGGCCGCCCGCGATCCGGCGATCCGCTCCAGTCGCGCGAGCTGGAGCCGGTCCTCGAAGGGCGTGGTGCCGGGGGCGCGGTGCAGCAGGGTCGTCATGTCGTAGGAGAACCGCTCGGCCTGCCAGACGCGGCGCAGACAGGTCTCGGAGTAGGCGTCGAGGAGCTCGGTCGACCCGGTCTCCCTCTGGTGCGTCAGCGCCCTCGCGAAGGTGACGACGTCCCCGACGGCGAGATTCAGCCCCTTGGCGCCCGTCGGCGGCACGATGTGCGCCGCGTCACCGGCCAGGAAGAGGCGGCCGTGGCGCATCGGCTCGTGGACGTAGGAGCGCATGGGCGTGACCGACTTCTGGGTGAGGGGGCCGCGCTCCAGCCGCCACCCGTCGGCCGTCTCGAAGCGGCGCTCCAGCTCCGTCCAGATCGCCTCGTCGCTCCACTCCTCGGCGTCCGTGCCCTCGGGCACCTGGAGGTAGAGACGGGAGACGGACGGGGAGCGCATGGACAGCAGGGCGAAGCCGCGGTCGTGGCGGGCGTAGACCAGCTCGTCGTGCGAGGGGGCGACGTCGGCGAGGATGCCGAGCCAGCCGAAGGGGTACGTCCGCTCGAAGACCTGGGTCAGCTCGGCGGGGATCGCCTTGCGGGACACGCCCCAGAAGCCGTCGCAGCCGACGACGTAGTCGCATGCGAGGACGTCCTCGCCCCCCTGGTGCCGGAAGCGCACGCGCGGATGGTCGGTGTCCGCGCCCTCCACCGCCAGTGCCTCCGCCTCGAACAGCAGCGGGCCGCCGTCCTTGAGCTGGAGGGCGATGAGGTCCTTGCAGACCTCGGTCTGGGCGTAGACCATCACGGACCGGCCGCCGGTGAGGGCGGGGAAGTCGACGCGGTGGCGCCGCTTGGCGAAGCGCAGCTCTATGCCGTCGTGCCGGAGGCCCTCGCGGTCCATGCGCTCCCCGGCGCCGGTCGCGCGCAGCACGTCCACGGTGCCCTGCTCCAGGATCCCGGCGCGCTGGCGGTGTTCGACGTAGGCGCGGTCGCGGCTCTCCAGGACGACCGAGTCGATGCCGGCGGTGTGGAGCAGCCGGGCGAGAAGGAGGCCGGCGGGGCCTGCTCCGATGATGCCGACGGTCGTACGCATCGGTCGTTCCTCCAAGGCGGCGTTCGCATGGTGAACTTTTATTCACCATCTTCTGACCGAGTCTCCGACCGCATACGCCCGCTGTCAACGGTCGTGCGTGAACTCCTGAAGGGGCGATGCGCCCTTGAAGGGGAGGGAAGGGTCTCGGAAGTGCCCAGAGCCGGACTTGAACCGGCACGCCCGCGAAGGGGCAGCGAGGTTTAAGCTCGCCGTGTCTGCATTCCACCATCTGGGCAGGCCATGGGCTCCGCATCGAGGTTCCGAGCCTATCGGGACGCATCCCCCGAACAGCGGATGGGCGGACCGATGTTGTCTTATTTTATTGACGTCTGAGGGTGCATCAGCCCGCGGTACGCGCCATCCGCACTTGCCAATAGCCTTACGTGCGACGGTGGGCGGCGCATACGGAATGACGGAATTTCACCGTCCAAACAAGGACGCTCCACCTGTTCCCGACGCGATCCCCTCTCAGGGATCCTCGTCATCCTCAGGTATGACGCCGCCGTCTCCGCTCCATCCGCAGTCTGTCTTCAGAACCGGAACAGCGACTGACTACACGGCGGTTTCCGGACGGGACGATGGACGAGTCCTTCGAACACACCGTCGTCCCTCAGGAGCGTTCCTCTCGTGACCACCGCATCCATCGCCGGCCGGACCACCACCGTGGCCGCGCGTGCCACGGATCTGTCGAAGATCTACGGACAGGGCGAGACCCAGGTGGTCGCCCTGGACCGCGTCTCCGTCGAGTTCCAGCAGGCCGAGTTCACCGCGATCATGGGCCCCTCCGGTTCCGGCAAGTCCACGCTGATGCACTGCGTGGCCGGCCTGGACACCTTCTCCTCCGGTTCGGTGCGCATCGGCGACACCGAGCTGGGCTCCCTGAAGGACAAGCAGCTCACCAAGTTGCGCCGGGACAAGATCGGCTTCATCTTCCAGGCGTTCAACCTGCTGCCGACGCTGACCGCGCTGGAGAACATCACCCTTCCGATGGACATCGCGGGTCGCAAGCCGGACAAGCAGTGGGTGGATTCGGTCATCCGGATGGTGGGCCTGGCCGACCGGCTGAGCCACCGTCCCGCGCAGCTCTCCGGCGGTCAGCAGCAGCGCGTCGCCGTGGCCCGCGCGCTGGCCTCCAAGCCCGAGATCATCTTCGGTGACGAGCCGACCGGAAACCTCGACTCGCGCTCGGGCGCCGAGGTGCTGGGCTTCCTGCGCAACTCTGTTCGGGAGTTGGGCCAGACGGTGGTGATGGTGACGCACGACCCGGTGGCGGCGGCGTACGCGGACCGGGTCGTGTTCCTCGCGGACGGACGGATCGTCGACGAGATGTACAAGCCCACCGCGGACAACGTCCTCGACTTCATGAAGCAGTTCGACGCGAAGGGCCGCACCAGCTGATGTTCCGCACCGCCCTGCGCAACGTACTCGCGCACAAGGCCCGGCTCCTGATGACCGTGCTCGCCGTGATGCTCGGCGTCGCGTTCGTCTCCGGCACCCTGGTCTTCGCCGACACCCTCTCCAACGCCTTCCGCAATCAGTCGGCGAAGAGTTACGACGACGTCGCCGTCGCCGTCACCTCGTACGCCGACGCGGACAACCCCGAGGAAGAACCCGGCCTTTCTCAGAAGACCCTCGACAAGATCTCCGCGGTGGAGGGCGTCGACGCCGCCTACGGCCGCGTCGACGGCTTCGCCGGGGTCGCCGACCCCGACGGGAAGCTGATCGGCGTCGGCTGGTCCAACAAGGGCTCCAACTTCGCCCCCGGCAAGGACGGCAAGGACCCCGCCTACACGTTCACCGACGGCTCCGGCCCGGTGAAGGACGATCAGATCGCCCTGGACAAGGAGTCCGCGGCCAAGGGCGAGTACCAGGTCGGCGACCGGGTCCGGGTCGCCACGAACGGCCCGGTGAAGGAGTTCACCCTCAGCGGCGTGTTCACCACCGAGGACGGCGCCGTGAACGCCGGCGGCAGCCTCGTCCTCTTCGACACCGCGGTCGCCCAGAAGCAGTACCTGAAGCCGGGTTACTTCACCAGCGCCTCCGTCACCGCCGCCCCCGGCGCGTCCGACACGAAGATCCTGGACGCGGTCGAGCCGCTGCTGCCGGACACCGCCGAGGCGAAGACCGGACAGGCCCTCGCGGACGAGCAGGCCGAGCAGATCGAACAGGGGCTCAGCTCGCTCAAGCAGGTCCTGCTCGGCTTCGCGGGCATCGCCCTCTTCGTCGGCATCTTCCTGATCTCCAACACCTTCACGATGCTGGTCGCCCAGCGCACGAAGGAGATCGCGCTGATGCGGGCCGTCGGCGCGTCGCGCAAGCAGATCACCCGCTCGGTGCTCGCCGAGGCCGCGGTGGTGGGCCTGGTCGCCTCGTTGATCGGCTTCGTCCTCGGCGTCGGTCTCGCGGTCGGTCTGCGGTCCGGAATGGCCGCGTTCGACATGAAGATGCCCAACGGACCGCTGGTCGTGTCCGCCACGCCGGTGATCGCCGCGATCGGCGTCGGTGTGCTGCTCACGATGTTCGCCGCCTGGCTGCCCGGCCGCCGGGCCGCGAAGATCCCGCCGGTGGCGGCCATGAACAGCGTCCACGCGGTGGCGACCACCAAGTCGCTGGTGCTGCGCAACTCCATCGGCGCGGCCATCACCGCTCTCGGCGCGGTCGGGATCGTGGCGGGTGCCTCCTCCGGCGGCGGCGACGGACGCCAGCTCATCGCGGCGGGCGCGTTCTTCGCGCTGGTCGGTGTGATCATCCTGATCCCGCTGCTGTCCCGGCCCGTGATCGCGCTCGTCCGTCCGCTGCTCGTCGGCCCGTTCGGGGTGGCCGGCAAGCTGGCCGGCCAGAACGCGGTCCGCAATCCCCGCCGCACCGGCGCCACCGCCTCGGCGCTGGCGATCGGACTGACGCTCGTGACCGGCCTGTCGGTGCTCGGTGTCACGGTCGGCACGGCCATCGACAAGATGACCACGGACAACATCAAGGCCGACTACATGGTCTCGATGGCGAACAGCGGGGCCCTCGACCAGTCCGCGCTGACGGCCCTGGAGAAGGCCAAGGGCGTCTCGGCGGTCTCGCCGCAGCAGAGCGTCTACTTCCAGGCCGGCGGCGAGGACTTCGTGTCCGCCTCGGCGGTCACGCCGGGCGACATCGAGAAGGTCCTGAACGTCGACGTCGTCAGCGGCTCCCTCGACTCGCTGGCCAAGGGTCAGATCGCGGTCGCCGAGAAGACGGCCAAGAGCAAGGGCTGGAAGCCCGGCGACAGCGTCCCCGTCACCTTCAGCGACGAGAAGAAGGACAAGCTGACGGTCGGCGCCGTCTTCAAGGACAGCGAGTTCCTCTCCCCCGTCCTCGTCGACACGAAGGTCGTGAACCCCCACGAGGTGCGTCCGTCCATCCAGCAGATCTTCGTGAAGGTGGACGGCGGCCAGTCCGCGGCGAACGAGAAGGTCCTCATCGACGCGCTGGGCGACAACCCCGCGATCACGGTCATGGACCGGCAGGACATCCGCAACGAGTTCGGCGGCGTCATCAACACGATGCTGAACATCATGTACGGCCTGCTGGCGATGGCCCTGATCATCGCCGTGCTCGGCGTCGTCAACACCCTCGCGATGTCGGTCTTCGAACGGCAGCAGGAGATCGGCATGCTGCGCGCCATCGGGCTCGACCGGCGCCGGGTGAAGCGGATGGTCCGGCTGGAGGCCGTGGTCATCTCGGTGTTCGGCGCGACGGTCGGCATCGGTCTCGGCTCGTTCCTCGGCTGGGCGATCGGCGAGACCATCGCGGATGAGATCCCGGGCTACGCGCTGGTCCTGCCCTGGGACCGGATCGGGATCTTCCTGGTGCTGGCCGGTCTGGTGGGTGTCCTGGCCGCGCTGTGGCCGGCCCGCAACGCCGCGCGGCTGAACATGCTGAACGCGATCAAGGCCGAGTGACGGCGTCCCGCCCCACCGAAGGGCCGGGCATCCCCGCGACGGGGAGGCCCGGCCCTTGCGCTTGCGTCCGGATCAAGTGCGCTCGGGCTCGCTCCACGTGCGGGAGCGCAACGGCATCCCGGAGTCACCGGAGTCGGGCGTTCTGACGGCCAGCACCTGGTTGACGCCGATGCGGTTGTGCTCGAAGGCCAGCGCGCACGCGGCCATGTACAGCCGCCAGACGCGGGCGCGGCCCGGGCTGGTGAGCTGGACGGCCCGGTCCCAGTCGGCCTCCAGGTTGGCGACCCAGCGGCGCAGGGTCAGGCCGTAGTGCTCGCGGATCGACTCCACGTCCCGCACCTCGAAGCCGGCGCGTTCGAGCTGGGTGACGGTGACGCCGATCGGTTGGAGCTCGCCGTCCGGGAAGACGTAGGAGTCGATGAACTCGTCGACCCGGTAGGAGGTTTCGTCCCGCTGCGGGCGCCGCCCGATCTGGTGGTTCAGCAAGCGGCCCCCGGGCTTCAGGAGCCGGTGGAGCACATCGGCGTACTCCAGGTACCGCTCGGCGCCGACGTGTTCGGCCATGCCGATGGAGGAGATGGTGTCGTACGGCCCGTCGGCGACGTCCCGGTAGTCCTGTACGCGGATCTCCACCTTGTCGGTGAGCCCCTCGTCGGCGACGCGCTTGCGGGCGTAGGCCGCCTGCTCGTGGGAGAGGGTGATGCCGACGACGCTCACGCCGTACTCGCGGGCGGCGTGCACGGCCATGGAGCCCCAGCCGCAGCCGACGTCGAGCAGCCGCAGGCCGGGTCTGACGGCGAGCTTGCGGCAGACGAGGTCGAGCTTGTCGCGCTGGGCGGCCTCCAGGGTGCCCTGCGGGGGCGGGGCGGACCAGTAGGCGCAGGAGTACACCATGGACGGGCCGAGGACGATCTCGTAGAAGTCGTTGCCGACGTCGTAGTGGTGGCTGATGGCGCGTTTGTCGGTGCGCTTGGTGTGCAGGTGGCCGCGGCGCCGGCGGACCTCCTCGGGCGGCGGTGCGGGCGGCAGCGGGACGCCGCCGAGCTGGACGAGGCCGCGGACGGCGGCGCGTGCCTCGGGATCGCGCAGGGTCTCCGTGAGGCCGCGGGCGTCCTCACCCCGCTCCCACACCAGTCCCGACAGCAGGTCGAGGGCGGCGTACAGGTCCCCCTCGATCTCCAGGTCACCGGCCACCCAGGCGCGTGCCAGGCCCAGTTCGCCCGGCTTCCACAGCAGTCGGCGCACGGCACGGCGGTTGCGGACGACGAGTGTCGGCGCACCCGGCGGCCCCGACTGTGAACCGTCCCAGGCGCGGATGCGCACCGGGAGGGGTGTTCCCAGCAGTTGTTCGAGAAGGACCTGCAGCCGCAGCGCGGCGTCAGCCATGGCGCACACCTCCGTGACGACGAATCCCGGAATGTCCAACACCACGTAAACACCTGCGGGGGTGGGACGCAGTCCCCCACGCGCGTTACGGCTGGGCAAACAACCGTTACGGAGGCGGCGAAAGCCGAAGGACCTCCCGCACCACGGATGGCGGGAGGTCCTTCGGTGTGGTTCAGCGACCGGAGGAGGTCAGGAGGCCTTGGCCTTCTCGCCCTTCTCGGCCTTGCTCGCGGCAGCGACCGGCGCCGGCTTGGCCGCCTCGTAGAACTCCTCGCGCGGGGACTCCAGCGCGCCGAGCGCCACGACCTCGCGCTTGAGGAACATGCCGAGGGTCCAGTCGGCGAAGACGCGGATCTTGCGGTTCCAGGTCGGCATCGCCATGCCGTGGTAGCCACGGTGCATGTACCACGCCAGCCGGCCCTTGAGCTTGATCTTCATCTTGCCCATGACGATCATCGCCACGCCCTTGTGCAGGCCGAGACCGGCGACCGCACCCTTGTTGGCGTGCTCGTAGTCCTTCTGCGGGAAGCCCCGCATACCGGAGATCACGTTGTCGCCGAGCACCTTGGCCTGGCGCAGCGCGTGCTGGGCGTTCGGCGGGCACCAGGCGTTGTCGTTGCCCGCCTTGCGGCCGACGAGGTCCGGGACCTGGGCGTTGTCGCCCGCGGCCCAGATGTAGTCGGTGCCCTTGACCTGGAGCGTCGTCTCGCAGTCGACGTGACCGCGGGGGCCGAGCGGCAGACCGAAGCGGGACAGGGCCGGGTTCGGCTTGACGCCGGCGGTCCAGACGATCGTGTTGGAGTCGACCTCGAGCCCGTTCTTCAGCACGACGTGGCCGTCGACGCAGGAGTCCATCGAGGTGGAGAGGTAGACCTCGACCCCGCGGGCCTCCAGGTGCTCCTTGCCGTACTGGCCGAGCTTGGGGCCGACCTCGGGGAGGATCTTGTCGGCGGCGTCGACGAGGATGAACCGCATGTCCTCACGGGACACGCTGGTGTAGTACTTCGCCGCGTCGCGGGCCATGTCCTCGACCTCGCCGATGGTCTCCGCGCCCGCGAAGCCACCGCCGATGAAGACGAAGGTGAGCGCCTTGCGGCGGATCTCCTCGTCGGTCGTGGAGTCGGCCTTGTCCAGCTGCTCCAGCACGTGGTTGCGCAGGCCGATGGCCTCCTCGATGCCCTTCATGCCGATGCCCTGCTCGGCGAGGCCGGGGATCGGGAAGGTGCGGGAGACCGCGCCCATCGCGATGACCAGGTAGTCGAAGGGCAGCTCGTACGCCTCGCCCACCAGCGGGGCGATCGTGGCGACCTTGCGGTCCTGGTCGATGGTGGTGACCCGGCCGGTGAGGACCTCCGCCTTGGGCAGCACGCGTCGCAGCGGGACGACGACGTGGCGCGGGGAGATGCTGCCGGCGGCGGTTTCGGGGAGGAAGGGCTGGTAGGTCATGTACGACCGGGGGTCGACGACCGTGACGGTCGCCTCGCCGTAGCGCATCTTCTTGAGAATGCGCCGAGCTGCGTACAGGCCTACGTACCCACCGCCTACTACGAGGATCCTGGGACGCTCCGTGGTGCTCATGCCATCGAGTATCCACCCGCTCCAGGGGGGTCGCTCGTGCGCCCCTTCACAAGCTCTTGCATGCCCTGTGCTACACTCCCCGGCCCGCGTGACGCAGGTCATGTCCACGGTCGGGAACCCGTACACGGCACGACCCGTTGTCAATGCCGCGTGAGCTGCCTCTCTAGGTCGCCGGACCCCCTGTGAGCGGACGGAAACGACCTTCGGCGGCGGACTCCTCGCCCCTCCATACACCGTCCATCTGAACATGTTCAAGGGCCTGTTCACCCCTCGGAAGGGTCAACCGGCAGCCTTCCGTGCTTCGACTGGGCCGAATTCCTTGTGAAGAACTTCACGAACTTTCTTCGGCGGGGGCTTTCGAGGCGTCACGCGAGGACCCACCAGCCCCCTTCCGAGACGCTCATACGCTAGCCGACCTGCTCAACCGACGGCTACCAGCCAGTAACAAACGAGACCCGAACCCTCCTCGGACAGCGACCCGCGCCACCGTTCACCCGTCAGCCACATTCCGCGCGCGCTCGGACACAAGCGTGCATAACGTGCAGCCATGATCACTACACACCAGGCCCTCAAGCGGGCCACCGCGCGAATAGTCTCTGTCGGCGCTGCCCTGGGCATTGCCCTGGCGTTGGGGGCAGCGTCGGCCGCCTCCGCCGCGGCCGCACCCACCCACCACGTCGCCGCGAAGGCCACGGTCGCCAAGGCGAGTCCGAGCCACGGCGGCCACGGCCACCACCACGGCCACCACGGTGACGACGGGGGGTGCAGCGGCCTCATCGTCCTCCTCTGCAACTGACGGACAGCCCACATGGGCATAGACGACGGCCCCGTCACCTCCTCGGAGGTGACGGGGCCGTTCCGTGTCAGCCGCGCACCTCGCGGACCACATCAATCGGGCCGAGGAAGGCGTTCCGACGGTCATCACGCGCAACGGCGCTCCGGTGGCGGCCGTGGTGCCGATCGCGGACTTCGAAGCGCTGGAGGAAGCGGCCGACGTGATGTTGGCGCGTGAAGCCGAAGCGGTCCTGGCCGAGGACGGTCCCACCGTGACGATGGCGGAACTACTGGCGGATCTGTTCACCGAGCATGACGGCGAGACGGCGTGAAGTACGCCTTCCGGTTCACCACGGCGGCGCAGCGGCAGCTCCGGGCCATCAGCCGGCCCGACGCCATGCGCATCCTGACTGCGCTCACCGCACTCGGCGAGGACCCGTACCGCGAGGACGCCGACGTCAAGAAACTCACCGGCCCGTCGGGACTCTGCCGGCTCCGGGTGTAGTACGTGGCAAACGCCACCGCCGTCACCAACCGAGGAGTGCCGCTGAACGCTATCGGGCGTCCTCTGCCGCTTTGATCGCGATGCCGTCGAGGATGTCGTGCTCGCTGACGACGACCTCCTCGGCGCCGATCCGCTCCATGATCGCGAGCAGCACCAGGGCGCCCGACGCGATGACGTCGACCCGCCCCGGGTGCATGGACGGTACGGCCGCGCGCTCCGCGTGGGTGGAGCGCAGGAGCCAGTCGGTGATCTCCCGGACCCGGTCGTGGGTGATCCGGGAGTGGTGGATGCGGGTCGAGTCGTACTCCGGCAGGTCCTGGGCGATCGCCGAGACCGTGGTGACCGAACCGGCGAGGCCCACCAGCGTGCGCGCCTCGCGCAGGGGCACCGTCTCCTCGGCGAGGTCGAGGGCCGCCTCGATGTCGGCCCGCATCGCCGCGATCTGCTCCGTGGAGGGCGGGTCGCAGACGACGCCGTCGCGGACCAGATGGCGCTCGGTCAACCGCACGCAGCCGACGTCCACGGACCGTGCCGCCCGGACGTGCTCCTCGCCGACGACGAACTCGGTGGACCCGCCGCCGATGTCCACGACGAGGTAGGGCCGGTGCAGGTCCTCGCGTCCCGCCAGCTCCCTCGTCGCGCCCGTGAAGGAGAACTCCGCCTCCTGGTCCCCGGTGATGACCTCGGGCTCGACGCCCAGGATGTCCAGGACCCCGCGCACGAATTCGTCCCGGTTCTCGGCGTCCCGCGAGGCGGAGGTGGCCACGAAGCGGAGCCGCTCCGCGCCGTGCTCCTTGATGATCGCCGCGTACTCGCGGCAGGCGGCGAAGGTCCGCTCCAGCGCCTCGGGAGCGAGCCGGCCCGTGCGGTCGACGCCCTGGCCCAGACGGACGATCGTCATACGGCGGTCCAGGTCGACGAGGTGCCCGGTGGCGGGGTCCACGTCGGCGACGAGAAGCCGGATGGAGTTGGTACCGCAGTCGATGGCGGCGACGCGGCTCACTGGTCGTCCTCCTCGGACTTCTCGCCGTTCTCGGCCTTCTCGCCCTTCTCGGCCTTCTCGGCCTTCTCGGCCTTCTCCGGAAGCGTCACGCAGGCTCCCTTGCGCCACCACTCGGGCAGCATCGCGAGCGCCTCGTCGCCCAGTGGGTTGACCCCGGGACCGGCCGCCAGCGAGTGGGCGACCAGGACGTGCAGGCACTTCACCCGGTCCGGCATGCCCCCCGCGCTCGGGAACCCCTTCAGCTCGTCGATCTCGTCACGGCGCCGGATGTAGTCCTCGTGCGCGGCACGGTAGGCGGCGGCCAGCTCCGGGTCGCTCTCCAGCCGGGCCGTCATCTCCTTCATCACGCCGTTCGCCTCCAGCGTGCCGATCGCCGACGACGCCTTGGGGCACGTCAGGTAGTACAGCGTCGGGAAGGGCGTGCCGTCGGGCAGGCGCGGGGCCGTCTCGACCACGTCCGGCTGTCCGCACGGGCACCGGTGCGCGATCGCGCGCAGGCCGCGCGGCGGACGCCCGAGCTGCTGCTTGAATGCCTCGACGTCCGCGTCGGTGGGCTCGGTGCGCGGGGTGGGCGGCGGGGGCGTTTCCATGCCTGTCTTTCTATCGGTTTCTCACCGGCGATCCGTCGGCCGGTCCTGACGATCGCTCGGACCATCGGTTCGGACGATCGGTGCGCCGGTCTCGCTGGTCTCGCCGGTTCCTTGGTCTCGCTGGTCTCGCTGGTCTCGCTGGTCTCAGTGGTCGGCGGCGTCGGCCTTGTCGACCCCGTCCCAGATGTTCGTGTACCAGGGGCGGTCGGCCGCGCCCAGGTCGGTCCGCGACTGCTTGGCCGCGTCCGGGTCGATCACGACGTAACCGGTCTCCCCGGGCATCACATAGTGCAGTCGCTTCCGGATCTGCTGCTCGGCGTAGGCGTCGTCCTGCCAGCGTGCCTTGGTGTCGCGCAGCTGCTCGACCCGTTCGGCGGCTTCCTGCTTCTGCCGTTGCAGATCGGCGATCTCGGCGCGCTGGGAGACGTACTGCCTTATGGGGTAGGCGAGCGCCACGACCATGGAGCAGACGACCAGCGCGAGCAGGGCGGCGCGTCCGGTGAGCCTGGAGCGCCGGGCCTGCCGCTTGGTCTGGGAGCGGTAGACACGGGCAGCCGTCTGCTCGCCGAGCAACCGGATCCTGGTCGCGGTGGAGAACCGGTCCCGGTCCTTGACGGCCATGTCCCGCCTCCCGTTTCACGCGCGTACGTCCCCGCACACGGTACGGGACCGAGTACGGGGACGTACGTACGACTGGCTAAGCCTTAACCCGGTGAGGGTCAGGTCCTCAGCCCTTGAAGCGCGGGAACGCGCTGCGCCCGGCGTACACCGCCGCGTCGTCGAGGATCTCCTCGATGCGCAGCAGCTGGTTGTACTTGGCGACGCGGTCCGAGCGGGCCGGGGCGCCGGTCTTGATCTGGCCGCAGTTCACGGCGACGGCGAGGTCGGCGATGGTGACGTCCTCGGTCTCGCCGGAGCGGTGGGACATCATGCACTTGAAGCCGTTGCGCTGGGCCAGTTCGACGGCGTCCAGGGTCTCGGTGAGGGAGCCGATCTGGTTGACCTTGACCAGCAGGGCGTTGGCCGCGCCCTCCTCGATGCCGCGGGCCAGACGCTCGGGGTTGGTGACGAACAGGTCGTCGCCGACGAGCTGGACCTTGTCGCCGAGGCGCTCGGTGATGGTCTTCCAGCCGTCCCAGTCGTCCTCGAACAGCGGGTCCTCGATGGAGACCAGCGGGTACGCGTCGACGAGCTCGGCGTAGTAGTCCGTCATCTCGGCGGCGGAGCGCTCCTTGCCCTCGAAGACGTAGACGCCGTCCTTGTAGAACTCGGAGGCGGCGACGTCGAGGGCCAGGGCGATCTGCTCGCCGGGGGTGTAGCCGGCCTCCTTGACGGCCTCGAGGATGAGGTCGAGGGCGGCGCGGTTGGAGTCCAGGTTCGGGGCGAAGCCGCCCTCGTCGCCGAGGCCGGTGTTCAGGCCCTTGCGCTTCAGCACCTTCTTGAGGGTGTGGTAGACCTCGGCGCCCCAGCGCAGCGCCTCGGAGAAGGACTCCGCACCGATCGGGGCGATCATGAACTCCTGGATGTCTACGTTGGTGTCGGCGTGCGAGCCGCCGTTCAGGATGTTCATCATCGGCACCGGCAGCAGGTGCGCGTTCGGGCCGCCCAGGTAGCGGAACAGCGGGAGGTCGCTGGCCTCGGAGGCGGCGTGGGCGACGGCGAGGGAGACGCCGAGGATGGCGTTGGCGCCGAGGGAGCCCTTGTTGTCGGTGGCGTCCAGGTCGAACATGGCCTGGTCGATCAGGCGCTGCTCGGTGGCGTCGTAGCCGACCAGCTCCGGGCCGATCTGCTCGATGACGGCCAGGACGGCCTTCTCGACGCCCTTGCCGAGGTAGCGGTTCGGGTCGCCGTCGCGGAGCTCGATGGCCTCGAAGGCGCCGGTGGAGGCGCCGGACGGGACGGCGGCACGACCCGTGCTGCCGTCGTCGAGGCCGACCTCGACCTCGACCGTGGGATTGCCTCGGGAGTCCAGGATTTCCCGGGCTACGACGACGTCGATGGACGGCACGAGCATCTCCTTCTTGGGATGTGACGCGATGTGACGCTGGTGGTGCGCGGCACGTGGCCGTGCGCCTAGAGCCTAACCGCCTCCGGGACATCGGTCGGCGAGCGACCGTCCCGTGGACAGACTGACGGTACACATTGTTCCCGTGCGGAACAAAGAGGCTTCCGGATGACGAACAGAAAACGAATCCGGAACGAATCCGGAACGAATCCGGGTGGAAGAACGGGCGCAGAGAAAACCCCGCCCCGGTGCGTACGGGGGAACACGCACCGGGGCGGGGAGTCCGTGAGGACGGGGGCGGCGTCGCCCTCACGTGGTTCTCGCCATGAGGTCCACGGAGGGGAGGGCGCTCGGGTTCAGCCGCCGGCCCCGTACTGCTTCCCGGATTACTTCAGGTGCAGCTGCTGACCCGGGTAGATCAGGTTGGCGTCCTCGACGATGTCCTTGTTGAGCTGGAACAGCTTCTCCCAGCCGCCCTTGACGTCGCGCTCCTGCGCGATCGAGCTGAGGGTGTCGCCCTTGACGACCTTGTACTCGCCGTCGCCCTTCTTGACCTTCTTGCCGGTCGGGGTGGTGACGGTCTTCTTCTCGGCGGCCGGACGCTCGGCGGAGCGGGAGGCCGGCTGCTGCTCGGTGGAGCGCGTGGTGGCCTCGGAGCCCTGCGAGGAGTCGCTCGACGAGGAGCCGGAGTAGGCGGCGCTCGACAGGCCGGTGCCGCAGTGCGGCCAGGCACCCTTGCCCTGGCCCGCGAGGACCTTCTCGGCTATCTCGATCTGCTGGGCCTTGGTGGCCTGATCGGCGGTGGAGGCGTACTTGGTGCCGCCGTACGCGGCCCAGGTGGAGGCGGAGAACTGCAGACCGCCGTAGTAGCCGTTGCCGGTGTTGATCGCCCAGTTGCCGCCGGACTCGCACTGGGCGACGGCGTCCCACTCGGAGGCGGTGGCGGCCGAGGCGCTGCCGGCGGCCATCAGCGGGGCCGCGACGGCGGCGGCGCCGGTGACGCCGACGACGGCGATGGCGCGAGCGGCCTTGGACGGACGACGGTGCTTGCCCTTGCTGGAAAACAGCATGGAGAGATCCCCTCACCGACGCCTGCGAGGTGAGCTGTCGGGTTCGGGCCGGTTGAGTTGCCCGGCCGCGCACCGCTGGTGTCCGGTGCGCGACTTAACCCCTAGCCGACTCCGGCCGTGCGGCCCCGAAGGGCCTCAACTGCCGGACCCGGCGCTTACCTTGGGTCCCCCGCTCCTGCCTACGGCGCTTGACGCGACGACTGTTCCCGTACGGCCGCCGGCAGGATTCGGCGTGACGGCTGTCGGGGCTCGCTCTGGTGGCGAGCGGTCATGACCGTAGACACGCGATTCGCGGAATTTCAAAGACGATCAGGGCTTCTGAGATCTATCTCTCACTGCATCTAAAACGGACATTCAGGTGCGAATCATGACGCGAACTCCCGCAGTTTTTCGCCCCGTTCAGCCCTTATTCGGCGGGGACGTCCAGGGTCTGACCGGGGAAGATGTGGTTGGCGTCAGTACCGATGGCGTCCTTGTTCGCGTCGTACAGCGCACGCCACCCGCCGTCGAGGTCAAGGGAGTCGGCGATGGACGCGAGAGTGTCACCGGCACGGACGCTGTACGAGGCGTGGCGACCGCTCGACTTGGCGGTGCCGTCGACAGTCTCGCTCTCCTCGGCGCTGGCACCGCGGTGGCGCCCGGAACCGGCCGCTCCGCCGTCGAGCGCTCCGGTGTCGACCAGACTCCAGGAGCCCGCCTCCTGCTGCCAGTTGTCCTGATGGCCACTCTCGGGCGTCTCGGCGGGCGAGTCGTCGGGCGACTGCGCGGCCTCCACCTCGGGCGACTTTTCGGACTTCTTGGAACTGTCCGCCTCAGGGGACGAGGAAGGTGAAGAGGGAGAGTCTCCGGAGGAGTCGGACGAAACATCCGAGGAGCTGTCGGACGAGCCAGAAGAATTGAGCAAACCAGACGAATCATCCGAGTTTGACGAGTCCGTTGAGCCTGTCGAGCCCGTTGAGCCCGTCGAGCCCGATGAAGTGTCCGGATTCGACGAGTTGGATGAATCGAGCAATCCGGAGGATCCAGACACTTCGGACGGCGAGTCCTCCGCGACGCCCGTGTCGAGGTCGACGGAACCGGACTCCTGAGTGAGCCCGCTGAGCAGCCCGCAGGTGCGCCAGGCGCCGACGCCCTGGTCCGCCAGGATGTTCTGGGCCACGGAGATCTGCTGGGAGCGGCTCGCGAGGTCGGGGCTCGCGGCGTAGTCGAGACCGCCGTACTTGTCCCAGTCCTCCTGCGTCAGCTGAAGTCCGCCGTAGCGCCCGTTACCGGTGTCCGCGCTCCAGGATCCGCCACTCTCGCAGTCGGCCACCTTGTCCCAGACCGTGCCGTCGGCGGCGCTCGCGCCCGTGGCCCCGAGGAGCGGGATGGCGATGGCGGAGCCGGTCACTCCGGCCGCGACCAGAAGTGCCGGGGCCTGACGGGGGCGACGGTGACGACCGTTCCCGGAGAGCATGCAGGGGCCTTTCGCGAGACAGCAGTGACCGCGGCGCGTAAAGCCGGTGCGCCGTCGTTGATCCGTGAACGTATAGGCAGGCGATCACTTGTCACAAGTTAATGCCGCGCAGATCACGTGAAGATCACAGACATGAGCGCGTGTCACCTTTGCCAGACGGACGTACTCACTCAACTGGGCTGAACTTCACCGGCAGCGTGCGCAGTCCACGCATGATGAGGCCGCCCCGCCACCGCAACTCGGCCGGGTCCACCGCGAGTTGCAGATCCGGGAGCCGGGTGAGCAGCGTCGCGAGGGCGGTCTGGCCCTCCAGGCGGGCGAGCGGGGCGCCGAGGCAGTAGTGGATGCCGTGGCCGTAACCGAGGTGCTGGTTGTCGCGGCGGCCGAGGTCGAGGACGTCGGGGTCGGCGAACCGCTCCGGGTCACGGTCGGCGGCGGCCAGGACGACGAGGACGGGGTCGCCGGGTGCGATGTGCTGCCCGCCGATGGTGAGGGGCTCGGTGGCGAAGCGCCACGTGGCGAGTTCCACGGGGCCGTCGTAGCGGAGGAGTTCCTCCACTCCGGTCTCGAGGAGGGCGGTGTCGTGGGCGGTCAGGGACTCCTGGAGGCGGGCGCGCTGCTCGGGGTGGGTGAGCAGGGCGTAGGTGCCGTTGCCGATGAGATTGACGGTCGTCTCGAAGCCGGCGAACAGGAGGATGAAGGCCATGGCGGCGGCCTCGTTCTCGGTGAGGTGCTCGCCGTGGTCGGAGGCCCGGATGAGACCGGAGATGAGGTCCTCGCCGGGGGTGGGGGCGTCGGGGAGCGCCTCGCGCTTGCGGTGGATGAGCTCGGCGAGATAGCCGCGCATCTTCTTCACGGACCGCGCGACGCCGCCCCGGGGGCCGCCCTGGTGACGGATCATCATGCCCGCCCAGTCCCGGAAGTCGTCCTGGTCCTCGCGGGGGACGCCGAGCAGGTCGCAGATGGCGTAGATGGGCAGCGGGAAGGCGAACTCGTGGATCAGGTCGGCGCTGCCCTTTTCCGCGAACCCGTCGATCAGGCTGTCCGTGAGCTCCTGCACGCGCGGCGCGAACTCGGCGACACGGCGCGGGGTGAACGCCTTGCTGACCAGTCGGCGCAGTCGGGTGTGGTCCGGCGGGTCGATGTTGAGCAGATGCGTCATGAGCTCGGCCTTGCGCTCACCGGGGATGCCGGTCTTGCCCTTGGCGTGGGCCGGCTCGTCGTGGTGGGCCGGGTTCTTGGAGAGCCGGTTGTCGGCGAGCGTCTGCTTGGCATCGGCATACCGGGTGACCAGCCATGCCTCCACGCCGCTGGGGAGGCGGGTCCTGTGCACGGGCGCGTGGTCGCGGAGCCAGGCGTAGGCGGGATACGGGTCGGTCGCGAACTCCCAGGTGAAGAGGTCCGGGGGTTCGGGCGCGGTGCTGGTGGGGGCGGGCTGGTCGGTCACTCCTCGACGGTATCCGGAGCGTCGGTGGGGGCGCGGCCCCGAGGGTGGCCAGGAGGCGGGGGGTCGGGGTTGCCCTGTGGGGCTCGCGGCAGCGGCCTTGTCGAGGGCCACGCCCTGCCGGCCGCTCCACGATCGCACCGGCCGCCCCCTCGCCTCCGGCCCCGCCCGCTGCCAGGGCGGCACTCGGTGGCTACGCCAGCACTCGGTGGCTACGCCGGCACTCGGTGGCTACGCCGGCACTAATTGACTACGGGGGCGCTAAGCGGACATCCCCTCAGCAGCCCGCACGGCATCCCGGTAAGCCCGAGCGGCAACCCTCAGCGCCGCCTCCGGGTCCACCCCGGCCGCCTCCGCACGCACCGCCATCGCGAGCAGCTCGTAACCGATGCCCTCGCCTGTCGGCAGGTCCACCCGCAGTCCCGCCGTCCGCACCCGCGACGCCAGCTTCGCCGCGAGGGCGAGGCCCGGCTGGCCCAGGGGGATGCCCTCCGTCACCGACTCCCGCTGCTTCTCGACCGCCTTCGTGCGCAGCCAGTGCTCCTTGACCTCCTCAGGCGTCGTCGCCGTCTCGTCCCCGAAGACGTGGGGGTGGCGGTGGATGAGCTTGGTGACGATGCCGGCGGCGACGTCGTCGATGGAGAAGGGGGCGTCCGGGTCCTCCTCGGCTATGCGGGCGTGGAAGACGACCTGGAGCAGGACGTCACCCAGTTCCTCGCGGAGTTCGTCGCGGTCACCGTCCTCGATCGCCTCGACGAGTTCGTACGCCTCCTCGATGCCGTACTTCGCCAGGCCCTTGTGGGTCTGCTGGGAGGACCACGGGCACTCGGCGCGGATGCGGTCCATGACCTGGACGAGGTCGAGGAGGCGGGCGCCGGGCAGGTCGTAGGAGGCGGGGAGCAGTTCCAGTTCCGGCATGCTGACGCGTCCGGAACCGGCGAGGCGTGCCAGGCCGTCGGTGAGCGCCGGCTCGCCCTCGCCCGTGGCCACGACGACGACGGTGTGGCCGCCGGCGCACGCGGCGATGAGCTCCTCGGCGGTCGGGGCGGCCTCGTCGACCGCTATCCCTGCCTCGCGCAGATACGGCAGCTGCGGATGCGCGCCGTCCGCGCACAGCACACGGTCGGCGCCGTGCAGCGCCTGCCAGGCGGGCCAGGACAGCAGGCCGGGCGCGACACGGTGGCTGGTGGTGAGCAGGACGATGTGGCCGGGGGCGGCTTCGGGGCTGGTTGCGTTCACGATCCGAACGTAACCCACGACGCGGACGGACCCCCGAGTTATCCACAGGCCGGGTGGCTCCGCCGACGTCCCTGGTGGGGCCGACGACGTCCCTGGTGGGGCCGAGGTTGTCCCTGGTGGGGCCGAGGTTGTCCCTGGTGGGGCCGAGGTTGTCCCCCGGGGAGCGCCGGTGTCCCCCGGTCGGACCGCCGTACCGTTACATCGTCTGCTGCGTCCCCGTAGCCGTCACCTCGCGCACCCACGGCGTCTTCGCGTCGGCCCGGCTGTTCTTCTGGACGTCCCAGGTGCCGTACCGCGGGTTGAGGTCGATGTCGAGCTTCTTGGCCGCCTCGGTCAGGGCGTTCCAGAAGGCGGGCTTGCCGGTGTCGGTGCCGAGCTTTTCGGCGAGTTTCTGGGCCTCAAGCTGGAGGCGGAGGTTCTCGTCGAGGCGCTGCGGCGGGATGCCGTACTGCTGGAGCCAGGCCGCCTCCAGCGCCTTGGCGCCGCCGACCTGCTGTTCCAGGTCGGTGCGCATCCGCTGGAGCTCCTTGCGGGTGACGGTCACCCCGGCGTCCTGGGCGGCGCGGTGCAGCACCTCGTCGAGGACCATGGTGTGCAGGACGTCCCGGGGGAGGCTGCCGGACTTGGCGATGACCTGCGCGTACTGGGCGTCGTCCGGTACGGCCGCGCGCTGGGCGGCACGGACCTCGCTCACCCTGTTCTCGAGCTGTGCGACGGTGATGCGCTGGCCGCCGACGACGGCCGCCGCACCGGGATGCGCATCGTTCCCGCAGGCGGTGAGCAGCGGCGCCGCGGCGATCGCGGCGGAGAGAAGGAGCGCGGTGCGACGGCGGCGGTGCAAGGAGACCTCCCGAGGAGAGCTTGTGCGGCGGTGCACAAAGTCTTGCGGTGATCGATGGTAGGCAGTGGGCAAGCTCTGGCCAACCCATTCGACCAACGATTCATCAGGACTTCCGGCACCGCCGCGCCACCCGCACGGCCCTCAAGGTGAGCGAACGCCGTCCCGGAGCGGTCGGCGTCCCGGAGCGGTCGCCGGCGCGGAGCGGTCGGCGTCCCGGAGGCGTCGCCGCACCCACGCGCGCGTGTCTCAACGCGACCGGCCTCGACACACGGGCCTCGACACACGGGCCTCAATACGCGGGCCTCGACGCCACACATGCCTAGCCGCGCACCTGTCCCAGCCACTGCAGCGTCCGGCGCACCTCGGCCGCGAGCGGGTGGGCCGGGCCGTGCAGGCGTTCCACGTCGAGCAGCAGGCGGGCCAGGGTGTCGTGGGCGGCGGGGCGGTCGCCGAGCGCGAGCAGGAGGTGGCCGATGCGGCGGCGGACGTCGTGGGCGAGTTCGTGGTCGTTGCCGGAGACGTACTGGTTCTCGTAGTACGGCAGCAGCGCGCGGTACTCGGCGAGTGCGGCCGCCGGTTCGCCGAGCTGCTCCAGGCACTGGGCGGCGTCGTAGCGGAAGCGCAGGGACTGCGGGTCGGCCTGACCGGCCTCGGCGGCGCGTTCGTCGGCGAGCCGGCGCAGTTCGGGCAGCGCGCGCCGGTACTGGCCGTCGTCCATGAGCGTCGCCGCGTACTGCTTGCGCAGGGTGCGGACGACCGGGGAGTGCTCGCCGTGCTGTTCGGCGGCGGCGGGCAGGATCGCGCCGAGGATGTCGACGGCCTGGGTGATACGGCCCTCGCCGAGGAGGCGCTTGACTTCGTCGACGGCGCGCGCGACGTCCGGCTTCTCGTCGGCGGATGTGACGGGGGTGGCGGGGGCGGGCTGGGGCGCGGGGGTGCGGGCCCGGTCCGGCCAGGGAGCATGGGGGCGCAGGAAGGGGCGGGTGGGGTCGAGGGGCGCCCCGGTGGGCGTTCCGCGCGCGGGCAGGAGCAGCGCGAGGTGCTCGTACACCTCCTGCGCGGAGGCGGGGCGGTGCTGCGGGTCCTTGGCGAGCAGGCGCAGCACCAGGGCTTCGAGTGCCTCGGGGACCTCGGGGCGGATGCGGCGCACGGGCAGCGGTGGCTCGTACAGGTGCCGGTGCAGCACGCCGAGCGCCGTCGAGCCGGAGAACGGCACGTCGCCGCTGAGGAGTTCGTGCAGTACCACGCCGAGTGCGTACAGGTCGGTGTACGGGCCGACCGCGCCGCCCATCGCCTGCTCGGGGGCCATGTAGGCGGGCGAGCCGATGGGCGTGCCGGTGTGGGTGAGGCGGGTGGTGTCGGCGTCCATGACGGAGGCGACGCCGAGGTCGAGGACGGTGACCGTGCCGTCCTGCTTCACCATCACGTTGCGCGGCTTGAGGTCGCGGTGGACGATCGGCACGGCGTGCACGGCGCTCAGCACGGCGCACAGTTGCGCGGCGACCGCGACCGCCCACTGCCAGGGGTACGGGTCGTGTTCGGCGAGATGGGCGGAGAGGTCGACGCCGTCGACGTACTGCATGACGAGGAACAGCTCCTCGTCCTCGCTGCCCGCGTCGTGCACGGTGACGAGCCCGGGGTGGTCGACCTGGGCGGTCACCCGGCACTCGCGCAGGAACCGGCGGCGCAGCTCGTCCGCCTCCTGCCCGGCCACCTTGTCGGGGCGCAGCAGCTTCACGGCCACGCGCCGGTCGAGCCGCTGGTCGTACGCCGTCCAGACCTGGCCCATGCCGCCCTGTCCGATGAGCGTGGACAGTTCATAGCGGCCGGCGACGACACGTCCTGCCGCCACGGTCACCTTCCGCCCTCGGGGTTGCCGTCCTGCCGGCCGTCGTGCTGGCGCAGGTAGTCACTGAGCTCGTCGAGCTCGGCGCGCACCTGGTCGATGCGCGCGGGCGCGGGGCGCTGCGGGGGCGGTGGTACGGGGGTCCGGGACATCGGCGGCTGCGGTACCGGAGTCTGGGGAACCGGCGTCTGGGGTGTCGGCCGTGACTGCGGCACGGTCGTCGCGGTGTACGGCGACTGGGCCTGGGCCTGGGGATAGCCGTACGCCGGGGCCGGGGGCCGCTGCGTGGCGTAGCCGGGGAAGCGGAGCTGGTGGAAGTGGCGTATGTCGGCGGAGAGGTAGTACGCGATCGACGCCACGAGGCCGCCCATGACCAGGGCGAGGCCCGTCCAGCCGCCGGGGGTGTGGATCTCGTCGCCTGGTTCGGAACCCATCAGGTAGAGGCCGAGGAACTCCACCAGGATCGACGCCACGAACAGGCACCAGTCCAGCGCCCTGCGGGTCACGATGGCCAGGCGCAGCATCATCACCCACATCAGCAGGCCGAAGCTCAGCACCGAGAGCACGACGAAGAACACGCGCAGGAAGACCAGCCACCCCGTCGGCGGCGGCTCCTTCACCGGCTGCGTGTAGCCGTGGCCCTGCATGGCTGCTCCTGTTACCTGAGATGGGCGTGCGGGGTCGGCCCCCTGCCCGGTGCGGGACAACCTCGATCGTGCGATTGTCGCTTCGAGCGTATAGGTCGACACCGACAAACGGTCACCGGTTGTACCGAACCGTTGTCGTGCTGATCACTTCGTTGGACGGCGCAGGTGGCGGAGGGTCGGCTTCCGGCTCAGAGCGGGTGCCGCATCCACACGTTGGGCTCGACATACACCGCGTAGTCCCGCTCCGGCTCGCACCGCACCGGCACCAGCGCGCCGGGCACCTCGATGTCGCCCGCGGTGTCGAAGGGCAGGCCGGTCCAACTGCGCCACTGCTCCAGCGAGCCGGCGACGGTCATCGAGGCCGGGGCGATGGAGTCGACGGTGGCGCCGGCGCGGGCGTGGACGCGCAGCCAGGGATCGTGGGGCAGGCCGTCGGGGCGTACGCGACGGGCGTACTCCTCGATGGGAGTGTGCGGTTCGAGGTGTTTGGCGCTGGGGCGGACCGGCGCGACGACCTCGTGGAAGCCGTGGGCTCGGGCGTTGTCGCGCATCGCGGAGAGCATCCGCGCGGACAGCCCGCCGCCCTGGGCATGCGGGGCGATGACGACGGAGATGGCGCTTACCGTGTCGGGCCGGGTGCCGTTGCGCAGGTCGGCGAAGGCCCACACCAGCACCTCGTCCCAGCCCCGGACGGGCAGTCGGCCGCGGCCCTCGGCGGCGAGGGCGAAGGGCACGCTGTAGGCGTGGGCTACGACATCGCCCCGCTCGTCCTCGGCGAACAGCGCGTACTCCGGGAGTTCGCGGGGGATGCGCCCGTAGTGGGCGTTGCCCACCGGGTCCTGGACCGTGAACTCCGGCCAGGTGTCCGCCATGCCGACGACCCGGCCGAGCATCTCGGGGCGTTCGGCGAGGCTCGATACCTTCAGCTCCATGCCCGTCACCGTAGAGGCCGGGTGACCGCGCCCACCAGCCGATTCGGGCCCGCCGACCGGCACTCCGTCGCGTGCCCGGCCCGCCTCACCCTCCGCACTGGCGCAGCATCATCTCCTTGTCGGCGGCTGTGACCGGCAGTTCGTACTTCAGCGACACCTGGGCGAAGCGCACCGCGTACGAGCAGCGGATCCGCTTGTTCGGGGGCAGCCAGGACGCGGGACCGGAGTCGCCCTTGGAGCCGTTGGTCGGGCCGTCGACCGGCATGAGGTTGAGGGGGTCGTTGGCGATGTCCTGGCGTTTACCCTTCGGCCAGCGGGAGGCGCCCATCTGCCAGTCGTACGACAGCGGCATGACGTGGTCGATCTGCACGGCCGTTGCGCGGGACTTGACCCACTCGATCGTCCGGCCCGTGTACGGGTCGTGCAGCGTCATGGACGTCACGACGCAGTCCGAGCCGGAGCGGAAGCGGATGTCTTCGCCGTCACGCTTGAGTAGGTCGTTGCGGGTGTCGCAGCCGTTGCGCGCGAACGGGATGCCGCCCGGGGCCGAGTCCATCCAGGCGTAGCCGAACTCGTCCCGGTCGTAACCCGTCCTGGGGCCGCGGCCCTTGGTGGCCACCTTCTCGATGAGGGCCCGGGCCTCGGCGCGGTCGGCGTCCGAGGTGAGGGGCGCGAGCCCCGGTTTGGTGCCGTCGGGGTTGTCCAGCGGGCTCGCGGCGCGGCCGGAACCCGGGGCGGGGGCGGTGTCGGTGGGTGCGCTGTCCACGGGCAGGTCGACGTTCTCGCAACCCGTCAGTGCCAGCACCATGCCGAGCATCGTCGCGGCGCTCGCCGCCCCGCCCCTCAGACGCATCACGCCGCGCCCCTCCCCTTGCTGCCCGTTCCGCCCCGCACAGGCGGTTTTCCCTGGTACGCCGTCGTCCACACGGTAGCGACCCGGCGCGCGGCGGCGTTCAGGAGGTCCAGACCACAAGGAGGTCAACTGCGCATACCTCCCAACTCGGGCGTATCGTCAGTGGTGAATCACCTCCGGAAGGAGCTCTGCATGGGCATCTTCGACAGGTTCAAGAACCGCCACGGGCAGGACAAGGCCAGGGACATGTCCGACACCGCGGAGCGGAAGGCCAACGAGAAGTCGGGCAACAAGTACGAGAGCCAGGTCGACGACGCGCAGCAGCGCATGGAGCGCGAGTTCGGCCTGGACCGCGACCGCGACAGGCCCGAGCAGCAGTAGGGCCGCAGACGCCAGGCCTTCACCGCATCACCGTGCGAACAGGGGCCGTCCGCGGGAAGCAACCTCCTGCGGGCGGCTTTCTCGCACCATCCCGGTCCGCTCTCACTCCTTCCCGGTCCGCTCTCACACCTTCCCGATTCCCAGCGTCGTCTCCGAAGGCAGCAGACCGGAGGACAGCACCGCCACCCAGAACTCGCCGAGCAGTTCCACGAGCCGGTCCAACTCCTCGGCGCTCAGCGCCCGCCAGGGCACGGCGGCGAGCCGGTCGGTGTGGTCCTCCACCGTGCGGCGCAGCTCGCGGCCCGCCTCCGTGGCCGTACCGTCGGCGTCGACCAGACCTCGGGCCGCCAGGCGGGCGCGGGCGGATGCCCACTCCTCGGGGCTCCAGCCCCGGCTTTCGAAGCGCTCGACGGACGCGGCGCCGATCGCGGCGAAGGACACGAGTGATTCGACGGGGTCGAGGCCGGCCACCAGCAGGGCGGCTATGTGGCCGTCACCCCGGTGTTCACGCAGGAGTGTCGCCGCGTGCCAGAGCTGGAGGTGCGGGACCTCCGGCCAGTCCAGGGCGGCGTGGGCCGCGGCGAGCGGGCGGCCCGCGGTGTCGGCGGCCTCGGCGGCGCGGCGGGCGAGGGCTGCGGCTTCCCCGAGTTCCTTACTGTCCGTCCGGGCGCCGAATATCGCGCGGTAGGCCCGGTCGATCCCCCGCGCCCTCGCCCGCAACAGCGCTTCGGGCTCGGCGATCTTCCACGCGTGGTCGATGTGCTCGGCGACCGTGCGCGGACTGAAGCTGTAGAAGGCGGACGTGACACGCTCCCCGCCGACCGCCCCCAACGGCGCTGCCCGGTACGGGAAGTAACTCGGCCAGCGTTCCTCGGTGGGGTATCCGAGCGCGGCGGCCTCTTCGAAGACTTCCGGCGCGTAGTACAGCACCGCGTGCAACGGCTCCAGCAAGTGCCAGAGCTGACGTACGCGACCCGATTCCGGACCGCCGCCCTGATTCACCACGACGCGACTCCCCTGGCTCGATGTCGCGGGACTCCCGGCACCCCGCAACTTGACACTGACAAGATTGTCAGGCGCCGCCCGAACTTGTCAATGCCTAGATTGCGCGTACGCTGCTGACCATGGCCCCCGAGAAACCCTCCCGCCGCCCCTACCACCACGGTGACCTGCGCCGCGCCATCCTCACCGCGGCCCTGGACGTCATCGCCGCCGACGGCCCGTCCGCGCTGAGCCTGCGCGACCTCGCCCGCCGCGCCGGTGTCTCGCACGCGGCGCCGGCCCATCACTTCAAGGACCGCACCGGACTGCTCACGGCGATCGCCGCCGAGGGGTTCGGGCTGCTCGCGAGCACGCTCAACGAGGCGGCGGACCTCAGGGACGCGGGCGTGCGCTACGTCCGCTTCGCGCGCGAGCACCCCGCGCACTTCCAGGTGATGTTCACGCCCGAGCTGTTGCGCGCCGACGACCTGGAACTGACCACGGCCCGCACCCTCGCCGGCGACGCACTGCGCGGCGCCGTCTCCTCCGTAGGGCCCGAGAACCTCGGCATCGACTCCCGCCTGGCCGGCATCGCCGCCTGGTCCCTGGCCCACGGCTTCGCCACGCTGCTCCTCGGCCACAACCTGGACGGCCCCGTCGGCGACAGGGACCCGGAGGAGGTGTTCCGGACGCTGGCGGCGACGCTGTTCCGGACCGGGACGTAACCCCTGGTGAGAGAACCCGGGTGACAGAACCTCAGGTGACAGAAACCCGGAACAACGCTTGACCTCAAGTCCACTTGAGGTCACAGAGTGATCCGCATGACCACCGAAACCGCGCACACAGCCGTCGTGGAGGCCGTCGTACAGGCGGACCTCCAGGCCATCGCCGAAGTCGTCGCCGCCGTCGAACGCACCCAGCGGGCCAAGGACCCCGACGGCTTCCTCGCCCTCTTCCACCCCGACGCCCTGTGGACCACCGCCCACGGCAAGGTCCTCATCGGCCTCGACGCCATCGCCGAGTTCACCCGCGCGGTGCTGCCCACCGCGACCTGGGACGGCGAGGTCACCTACGAGGTCGCGCACGCCCGGTTCCTGCGGCCCGACGTGGCGGCCGTCAAGGTCCGGCAGGTCTACCACTCGCCGCAGGGCGACACGGAGGGCTCCCCGCTGTACGTCATGACGAAGCAGGACGACGGAAGGTGGCTGCTGCACACCGGGCAGAACACCGAGGTGCGGGCCGACGTCGGCTAGGCCGCTCGCCCGCCCGGCCGGCACCCGCCCGGCCACCCGGCCACCCGGCCACCCGGCCACCCGGCCACCCGCTTGACCTTGACACTGGCGGCAAGGTCCGACCATCGGGTCCATGAACGCCGCAGATCGTCGCACCGTCATCGTCACCGGGGCCGGCACCGGCATCGGCCGCGCCACCGCCCGCGCCTTCGTGGCCGAGGGCGCGCATGTCCTCGCCGTGGGCCGGCGCCCCGCGCCCCTCGCGGAGACAGCCGCCCACGCCGCGGACCGCATCACACCACTCGCCGTCGACATCACGGCCGACGACGGCCCCGACACCGTCGTCGCCACGGCGCTGGAGCGGTACGGCCGCGTCGACGTGCTGGTCAACAACGCGGCCGTCGTCAGCACCGAGTCCCTGCGCACCTACACCCGCGCCTCGGTCGAGCCCCAGCTCGCCACGAACCTCCTCGCCCCCGTCCTGCTCACCCAGGCCGCCCTCCCGGCGCTGGAGGACAGCCGTGGCGTCATCGTCAACGTGACGACGTCCGTCGCCCAGCGCGCCTGGCCCGGCGACTCCCTGTACGCGGCCGGGAAGGCGGCCCTCGAAGTCCTCACCCGGAGCTGGGCGGTCGAGCTGGCCCCGCTCGGGATCCGGGTGGCCGCCGTGGCCCCGGGGGCGATCGAGACGCCGATCGGCGATCACGCCGGCCACACCCCCGAGCAGCGTGCCGCGATCCGCGCGTGGCAGTTGGCGCACACCCCGCTGGGCCGGATCGGCCGCCCCGACGAGGTCGCCTGGGCGATCACGCAACTCGCCTCCCCGCACGCCTCGTTCGTCACGGGCGTGGTCCTTCCGGTGGACGGCGGCGCCGTCGTCGCGTGAGACTGGCCCGCGTGGAACGACCTTTGCCGCACCCTCCGGGACAGCCCCGAATGCGCATCGGTGAGCTCGCCGAGGCGACCGGCACGACGCCGCGCGCCCTGCGGCACTACGAGCAGGCCGGGCTCATCGCCTCGGAGCGTGCGGCGAACGGCTATCGGTGCTACGACACCACTGCCGTCGTCCGCGTCCGCAACATCCGGCGCCTCGTGGACGTGGGCCTCACCCTGGACGACGTGCGCGTGTTCCTGCCGTGCCTGGACGGCGACGTCACCGAAGGCCCCGCCTCCGACACGGCGCTCCGGGTCGCCCTCGACCGCCTCGCCGCGATGGACGCGCGCATCGCGGCGCAGGCCGCGGTACGGGACCGCCTGGCGGCCGCCCTGGCCGAGGCGACGGCCGGGCGGGCACGTCCGGTGGCCTGAGCCTCCCGCGTCCCCCGGCGGCCATGCCCGCCACGGTGCGGCAGGAAGCGGCCCCGGAGTCACACGGGCGCAAACCGTGCGCGACCCGCGCGCAAACCGTGCGGCTACGACCCCAGGATCGACGTCAGGAACTCCCCGACCCATCCGAGCAGGTCCCGCCCGACCAGCGGCTTCCCGCCCACCTTCGCGGTCTTCGGGCGCGGCACCAGCACCTGGTGCGCCGCCGGCTTGATGACGGTGCCCGGGTACAGGCGCTTGACCCTCAGCTCCTGGGACTCGCGCAACTCCACCGGTGCGAAGCGGATGTTGGTGCCCTGCAGCACGATCTCACCGACGCCGCACGCGCGTGCCAGCATGCGCAGTCCCGCCACCAGGAGGAGGTTCTCGACGGGCTCCGGCAACTTGCCGTAGCGGTCGGTGAGTTCCTCTCGTACGGCCTTGATGTCCTCCTCCGTGTTCGCGGAGGCGATGGAGCGGTACGCCTGGAGGCGGAGCCGCTCGCCGGGCGCGTAGTCGTGCGGGACGTGCGCGTCGACCGGGAGCTCGATCTTGACCTCCAGCGGCGGCTCCTCCTCGACCGCGCCCTCCAGCGAGGCGCGGTAGTCCGCGACCGCCTCGCCGACCATGCGGACGTACAGGTCGAAGCCGACGCCCGCGATGTGGCCGGACTGCTCGCCGCCGAGCAGGTTGCCCGCGCCGCGGATCTCCAGGTCCTTCATGGCGACGTACATGCCGGCGCCCATCTCCGTGTGCTGGGCGATGGTCGCCAGGCGCTCGTGGGCCGTCTCCGTCAGCGGCTTCTCCGGGGGGTACAGGAAGTACGCGTATCCGCGCTCCCTGCCTCGTCCGACCCGGCCGCGCAGCTGGTGCAGCTGGGAGAGGCCGAAGTTGTCGCCGCGCTCCACGATCAGCGTGTTGGCGTTGGAGATGTCGATGCCGGACTCGACGATCGTCGTGGAGACGAGGACGTCGAACTTCTTCTCCCAGAAGTCGACGACGACCTGCTCCAGGGCCTGCTCCGACATCTGCCCGTGAGCTGTCGCGATGCGTGCCTCCGGGACGATCTCGCGCAGGCGGGCGGCCGCGCGGTCGATCGACTCGACACGGTTGTGGATGTAGAAGACCTGGCCCTCGCGCAGCAGTTCGCGGCGGATCGCGGCGCCGATCTGCTTCTCCTCGTACGGGCCGACGAAGGTCAGGACCGGGTGGCGCTCCTCGGGCGGGGTGGTGATCGTCGACATCTCGCGGATGCCGGTGACCGCCATCTCCAGCGTTCTGGGGATCGGGGTGGCGGACATCGTCAGGACGTCGACGTTCGCGCGCAGCTTCTTCAGCTGCTCCTTGTGCTCGACGCCGAAGCGCTGCTCCTCGTCGACGATGACCAGCCCCAGGTCCTTGAACTTCGTCTCCGCGGAGAACAGGCGGTGCGTGCCGATCACGATGTCCACGGAGCCCTCGCGCAGGCCCTCCAGGACGGCCTTCGCCTCGGTGTCGGTCTGGAAGCGGGACAGGGCACGCACGTTGACCGGGAACTGCGAGTAGCGCTCGGAGAACGTCCCGAAGTGCTGCTGGACCAGCAAGGTCGTGGGGACCAGTACGGCCACCTGCTTGCCGTCCTGGACGGCCTTGAAGGCGGCCCGTACCGCGATCTCCGTCTTGCCGTAACCGACGTCGCCGCAGATCAGGCGGTCCATCGGGACCGACTTCTCCATGTCCTCCTTGACCTCGGCGATGGTCGTGAGCTGGTCGGGGGTCTCGGCGTACGGGAAGGCGTCCTCCAGCTCGCGCTGCCAGGGGGTGTCCGCTCCGAAGGCGTGCCCGGGGGCGGCCATGCGCGCGCTGTAGAGCTTGATCAGGTCGGCCGCGATCTCCTTGACGGCCTTCTTCGCGCGTGCCTTGGTCTTCGTCCAGTCGGCGCCGCCCAGGCGGTGCAGCGTGGGCGCCTCGCCGCCGACGTACTTGGTGATCTGCTCCAGCTGGTCGGTGGGGATGTACAGGCGGTCGCCGGGCTGGCCGCGCTTGGCGGGGGCGTATTCCACGACGAGGTACTCGCGCGTGGCGCCCTGGACGGTCCGCTGCACCATCTCGATGTAGCGGCCGACGCCGTGCTGCTCGTGGACGATGTAGTCGCCCGTCTCCAGGGTGAGCGGGTCGATGGTCTTGCGGCGGCGGGCCGGCATGCGGGCGCCGTCCTTGCCGGCCGCCTTCTGCCCGGACAGGTCGGTCTCGGTCAGGACGGCCAGCTTGAGGACGGGGTCCACGAAGCCGTAGTCGATCGAGCCGCAGGCGACATGGACGACGGACGGGGAGATCTCCCCCAGGTCCGCCTCCAGGCGCGCGGCGACGCCCTCGCCGCCGAGCACCTCGACCGTGCGGGCGGCCGGGCCGTGGGCCTCGGTCACGAAGACCGTGCGCCAGCCGTCGGCGAGCCAGCCCTTGGTGTCGGCGAGGGCCTTCGCGGTGTCACCGCGGTACGACTCCGGCGCGTGCATGCCGAGCTTGAGGGTGTCGGCGTCGACCTCGTCGTCGGCCGCGAACGGCGAGACCGACCACCACATCATGTCCAGTTCACGGGCGCGGTCGCGGACGTCCGCGATGGACCACAGGGAGGCCGCGCCGACGTCGATGGGCGCCTCCCCGCCGCCGGCCGTGGCCGCCCAGGACGCCTGCAGGAACTCCTGCGACGTGGCCACGAGATCGGCGGCACGCGTGCGTACCCGTTCCGGATCGCATACGACGGCCATGGCGCCCTTGGGCAGGACGTCGAGCAGCAGCTCCATGGCGTCGACGAGGACGGGGGCGAGGGACTCCATGCCCTCGACCGCGATGCCCTCGGCGATCTTGCCGAGCAGTTCGCCGAGCTCGGGGTGCTGTTCGGCGAGGGCACGCGCGCGTGCGCGGACGTCGTCGGTGAGGAGGAGTTCGCGGCAGGGCGGGGCCCACAGGCCGTGTTCGGCGACTTCGAGGGAGCGCTGGTCGGCGACCTTGAAGTAGCGGATCTCCTCGATGTCGTCACCCCAGAACTCGACGCGCAGGGGGTGTTCCTCGGTGGGCGGGAAGACGTCCAGGATGCCGCCTCGTACGGCGAACTCGCCGCGCTTCTCGACGAGCTCCACGCGCGCGTACGCGGCGGCGGCGAGGGCGTCCACGACGGCGTTCAGGTCGGCAGTCCGGCCGGTCCTCAGCGCCACCGGTTCGAGGTCGCCGAGGCCCTTGACCTGAGGCTGGAGGACCGAGCGGATCGGGGCCACGACGACGGAGACCGGGCCGGTCTCGGGGTCGTCGGCGCTGGGGTGGGCGAGACGGCGCAGGACGGCGATGCGGCGGCCGACGGTGTCGCTGCGAGGGCTGAGGCGCTCGTGCGGAAGCGTCTCCCAGGAGGGGTACTCCGCGACGCCCTCCGGGGGGAGGAGGGAGCGCAGGGCCGCCGCCAGGTCCTCGGCCTCCCGGCCCGTCGCCGTCACCGCGAGGACGGGGCGGTCGCTCTCGCGGGCGAGGGCGGCGATCGTGAACGGGCGGGCCGCCGGAGGGCCGACCAGGTCGACGTGCATGCGGTTGCCGTCCGCGGCCGCCCTGATCGCTTCCGTGAGGGCGGTGTCCTTGACTACGGCGTCGAGCAGACCGTGCAGACTCATTCGGGGCGCTTTCCGTCCGGGGTGGGCAACACGAAGGGCCCGACGCGCGGTACGGGCCGGGGGGTTCCAGCGTACGTCGCTGCGCGGGCCGGTGCGGGGGCTGTGGATAACGTCCGTTCTCCGGTGGCTCGGCCCGGCTGTGCCGTCACACAGGGGGCGCAGGGGCCTCCGGCTGGGACCGCCCCGCCGGGACCGCCCGACCGGCGCCGGAAGGTGTGGGTGGGCAAAGGCCCCGAAACCCGTACCGCGTAAGGTCCCTCCATGCCCACCCCCACCACCTCCGCGACGCCGAACACGTCCTCGGACCCCCACATACCGGCGCCCGCCACCCGCCCCGGCGGCCAGGAGCGGCCCGATCCCGGGCGGCGTGATCCCTGGCTGCTGGCCGGTGTTCTCCTCGTCGGCTACGCGATCGTGTCCGTCGGGCGTTACCGGCAGCTCGGGCAGCGGTCCTGGGACCTCGGGATCTTCGAGCAGGTCATCCGCTCCTACGCGCATCTCCAGGCGCCGGTCGCCGACCTCAAGGGCCCCGGGTTCAACATCCTGGGCGACCACTTCAGCCCCGTCACCGCCCTCCTCGCGCCGCTGTACCGGGTCTTCCCCTCGCCGGTCACCCTGCTCGTCGCCCAGGCGGCGCTTTTCGCCCTGTCCGCCGTCCCCGTCACCCGCGCCGCCGCCCGGCTGCTCGGGCGGCCGCGCGGTCTCGCGATCGGGGTGGCGTACGGGCTGTCGTGGGGGCTTCAGCAGGCCGTCGACTTCGACTTCCACGAGATCTGCTTCGCCGTACCGCTCATCGCCTTCAGCCTGGAGGCGCTGCTCGCCCGGCGCTGGCGTGCCGCTCTCCTGTGGGCGCTTCCCCTCGTCTTCGTGAAGGAAGACCTGGGGATGACCGTCGCCGCCATCGCCCTGGTCGTCGCCCTGCGAGCCCGCCGCGACTCCCGGCACGCGGCCCGGTACGCGATCGGCGTCGCCGTGTTCGGCGTGCTGGCCGTGGCGGTCACCCTGCTGCTGGTCATACCGGGCTTCAACAACGCCGGAACCTACGACTACTGGGACAAGGTGAGCGAATCGGGCGGCGGCGGTCCCTTCGACGGCCTCGACACCAAGCTCCGCACGCTCGGCTGGCTGCTCATCCCCACCAGCGGGCTGCTCGCCCTGCGGTCCCCGGCCCTGCTGGTGGCCCTGCCCACGCTCGGATGGCGCTTCGTGTCGTCCTATCCGGAGTACTGGGGGACGGACTGGCACTACAGCGCGGTCCTGATGCCCGTCGTCACCCTCGCTCTCGTCGACGCCCTCGACACCGCCCGCCAGAGCCCTCGCGCGTGGCTGCGGTCGTACGTGAACCATCTGCCGGCGGCCGTCGCCGCCGCCTCCCTCGCGTTGACGACCTCGCTGCCGCTGGCCGCGGTGACCGAGGGCGAGATCTATCGCAAGCCCGCGCGCGTGAGCGACATCGAGCGGCTGCTGGCGGAGGTTCCGGACGGGGCCTCGGTCGAGGCGAACATCGCTCCGATCAGCCGGCTCACCTCACGCTGCCGGGTCTTCTGGATCACCAACACGCGCGGCGTCGAACCCGACTTCATCGCCCTGGACAACTCCCGCAAGCAATACCGGGACGTCGAGGGCTACGTCAGGACCCTGCACCCCGACGCCCGGTACGCGGTGAAGGGCACCGCCCACGGATTCGTCCTGCTGCAACGGCAGATCTGACAGGGGCACGACGGGCACGGCGGGCACCGACCGCGGGCCCGGTCCGGAAGGTGACACCTCCGGACCGGGCCCGTCCCCCGGTAGCCCCCGGTAGCCCCCGTAACCCCCGTAACCCCCGTAACCCCCGTAACCCCCGTAACCCCCGTAACCCCCGTAACCCCCGTATACGGTGGCTACTCGGTCGCGATCGCGTTCAGTACGTTCATCCGGCCCGCCCTGAACGCCGGCACCAGTGCCGCGAACAGGCCCACGAAGGCCGAGCCGATGAAGACGCCGGTGATCGTCGGCCACGGGATCTCCAGGACGTTCAGACCCTCCAGGGCCAGCAGCCGCTGCGCCGTCGCGCCCCAGCCCATCCCGAGTCCCAGGCCCAGCAGGGCGCCGAACAGGGCGATCACCACGGACTCCATGCGGATCATGCGGCGCAACTGGCGGCGGGAGAGCCCGATGGCGCGCAGCAGGCCGATCTCCCGGGTGCGTTCCACCACCGACAGGGCCAGGGTGTTCACCACGCCCAGGACCGCCACGATGATCGCCAGGGCCAGCAGGCCGTAGACCATGTTCAGGAGCTGGCCCATCTGGTCCTTGAGCTCCTGCTTGTAGTCGGTCTGGTCGCGGACCGGGTACTGCGGGTAGTCGTGCAGCGACTTCTTCAGGGCCGCGTACGCCGCCTCCTCCTGGCCGTCCTTCGCCTTGCCGAGCAGCATCTGGCTCTGCGGCATCCGGTCGGCGGGCAGGTACTTGCGCAGCGTCTCGATGCTGATGTAGCGCGCGCCCTGGTCGAAGGAGGTGTCGTCGTCCGTGATGGCCGCGACCTTCAGTTTCGCCGTCTCGCCGCCCTCGAAGGCGACGGTGATGGTGTCGCCGACGTGCACGCCGTGCTTCTTGGCGTAGTCGGATCCGACCGACATGGCGTCCTTGCCGTAGGCGGCGGACAGGGTGCCCTCCGTGGTCGTACGGCGCAGGTCCTCGGCGTACGTCGGGTCGGCGGCCGTGAGCCCCGTGTCGTCGGTCTTGCCGTCCGGCGAGGTCAGCGTGGCGTGGACCTCCTTGGAGCGGGTGACGTGCTCCATGCCCGGCGTCTGCCGCATCGCCTGCTCGGCCTCGGCGACGATCTGCTGCTGGCCGCGCATGACGATGAAGTCCGCACCGACCGACTTGTCGAGCTCGCTCGTCGCCGAGGCGACCATCGAGGAGCCGACCACCGACAGGCAGGCCACCAGCGCGAGACCGATCATCAGGGCGGCGCCCGTGGCGCCGGTGCGGCGCGGGTTGCGCAGGGCGTTGCGCTCGGCCAGGCGGCCCACGGGTCCGAAGGCCCGCAGCAGCACCGCGCTGAGCACCCGGACCACGCCGCCGGCGAGCAGCGGGCCGATGACGACGAAGCCGATCAGGGTCAGCACCACGCCGCCGCCCAGCATCAGCGCGCCGTCGCTCGCCTTGTCGGCGGTGGCGGCCGCGAACAGGGCGAAGGCGCCCGCGCCGGTCAGCACCAGTCCGACCAGGCCGCGGATCCGGCCCGCCTTGCCGTCGGCCGGCGTACCGGCGTCGCGCAGGGCGGCCATCGGGGAGACCTTGCCGGCGCGGCGGGCGGGCAGGTAGGCGGCCAGCACCGTCACCACGACGCCCAGGATCAGGCCGACGACCGGGGTCGTCGCCTTCACCGTCAGGTCGTCGGTGGACAGGTTCATGCCGGCCATCGACATGAGCTTCATCAGGCCGATCGCGATGCCGACGCCGGCACCCACGCCCAGCACGGATCCGACGAAGCCGAGCAGCAGCGCCTCCACCAGCACGGACCGGTTGACCTGCCGGCGCGAGGAGCCGATCGCCCGCATGAGGCCGATCTCGCGGGTGCGCTGGGCGACCAGCATCGAGAAGGTGTTGATGATCAGGAAGACGCCCACCAGGAACGCGATACCGGCGAAGCCGAGCATGGCGTACTTGATGATGTTCATGAACTCGCCGACGTCCTTGCGGTTCTCGTCGGCGGTCTCCTTGGCCGTCTGGATCTTGTACGAGCCGTCCAGGGCCTGCGCGATGTCCTGCTTGAGCCTGGCGTCGCTCACGCCGTCCGCCGCGGTGACCGAGATCTGCGTGAAGCGGCCGGTGGCGCCGAGCAGGGTGCGCTGGGCGGTCTCGGTGTCGAAGTAGACGACGGCCGCGCCCGGGTTGGTGACCTTCCAGGAGGCTATGCCGACGATCCGCGCGCGGATGTCGCCGGTGGCGGCGATGGTGCGCAGTTCGTCGCCGAGCTTCAGGTCGTGCTTGTCGGCGGTGTCCGCGTCGACCATGACCTCGGTGGGGCCGCGCGGGGCGTGCCCGGAGGTGATCTCCATGGACTTCAGGTCGTTGTCGGTCCAGTTGCCGGCGAAGGTGGGCGCTCCGGTGGAGGAACCCATGTTCTTGTTCTCGGAGTCGACGACGGTCACGCTCGTCGAGGCGACAGCGCCCGCCGCCTTCTCGACGCCGTCGACGGCCGCGACCTGCTCCACGGTGGAGGCGGGCAGCGAACTGGGCCGGCCCGTGCCGTCGCCGTCGTCCTCGTCCCCGGCGTCCTTGGCGCTGACGGTGACGTCGGACGAGGTGACCGCGAAAAGCTTGTCGAAGGTGGTGTTCATCGTGTCGGTGAACACCAGCGTCCCGCACACGAAGGCGACGGACAGGAGCACCGCCACCGCCGACAGGGCCATGCGCCCCTTGTGCGCGAGGAAGTTGCGCAGGGAGGTCTTCAGGACGGTCATGACGTACGCCCCCGGGCGTCGAAGTCCTTCATGCGGTCCAGGACGGCCTCGGCGGTCGGCTTGTACATCTCGTCGACGATGCGCCCGTCGGCGAGGTACAGCACCCGGTCCGCGTACGAGGCGGCGACGGGGTCGTGCGTGACCATCACGATGGTCTGCCCGAGTTCGTCGACGGACCTGCGCAGGAAGCCGAGGACTTCGGCGCCGGCCCGGGAGTCGAGGTTTCCGGTGGGCTCGTCACCGAAGATGATCTCGGGGCGGGCGGCGAGGGCGCGGGCCACGGCGACGCGCTGCTGCTGACCGCCGGAGAGCTGGGTGGGCCGGTGCTTGAGCCGGTCGGACAGGCCCACGGTGTCGACGACGCGCCCCAGCCACGCCCGGTCGGGCTTGCGGCCCGCGATGTCCATCGGCAGCGTGATGTTCTCCAGCGCGTTGAGCGTCGGCAGCAGGTTGAACGCCTGGAAGATGAAGCCGATCCGGTCCCGGCGCAGCTGGGTGAGCTTCTTGTCCTTCAGCCCGGTGATCTCGGTCTCGTCGAGGTAGATCTGTCCGCTGCTGACGGTGTCGAGCCCGGCGAGGCAGTGCATCAGGGTGGACTTGCCGGACCCGGAGGGGCCCATGATCGCGGTGAACTGGCCACGCGCGATGTCCACGTCGACATGGTCGAGGGCGACGACACGGGTCTCCCCCGACCCGTACGCCTTGACGACCTGCCGCGCCCGCGCGGCAACGGCCGTACGCCCTCCAGTACCCCCGTGCCTGGGAATGGTCACAGCCGATGTCACGGTATGTCTCCTAAGTCGGTCATCAAATGAATCTGTCGCACCGGTCGTTCGGCGGGTGAATCACGAGGACTGGTACGACGGTCAGTCTCGCGGCGGGAGAGGGTCCTGCGCGCTGGTGCGCAACCCCCTCTTGTGCGGGGGAAAACCCCACCCCCGCGGGTTCGGTCAGCCGCCCCCCAGCGGCGTGAAGCCAGATTAAGGACGCCCCCCCTGCCCTCTCGTCCTCCGGCGGTACCAACCCTCCCCGAGACGTAGTACGGAGGTCCCCCTAGGGGCTCTCCCCCTTCCGGTGGAGCCCGCCTCGGGGTCGCCTCCCCCCTCGGGCCCATCCAGGCTCCACCCTCCCGCAACGTGAAGGTCAAGTGGGAAGCTGATCCGCGGGATATGGATGCAAGGGGAAACCAAAAGGGAGAGGACTCCGGTGGGCCGCACGACACCCGCGACAGGCGACACCGCACAGCACACCGGAACCGACAAGCGCGCGGCCGTGGTAGCGGCTCTGATGCTCGCGATGGCGCTGGCCGCGCTCGACTCCACCATCGTCTCCACCGCCGTACCGCAGATCGTCGGTGACCTCGGCGGCTTCTCGGTCTTCTCGTGGCTGTTCTCCGGATACCTGCTCGCCGTGACCGTGACCCTGCCGGTGTACGGCAAGCTCTCCGACACCTTCGGCCGCAAGCCGGTGCTGATCGCGGGCGCGGCGCTGTTCCTGCTGGGTTCGCTGCTGTGCGCGGTGGCCTGGAACATGGGGGCGCTGATCGCGTTCCGGATCGTGCAGGGGCTGGGCGGCGGCGCCCTGCAGGGCACGGTGCAGACGCTGGCCGCCGACCTGTACCCGCTGAAGGAACGCCCGAAGATCCAGGCCAAGTTGTCCACGGTGTGGGCGGTGTCGGCGGTGGCCGGGCCGGGGCTGGGCGGGGTCCTGGCGGCGTACGCGGACTGGCGCTGGATCTTCCTGATCAACCTGCCGATCGGGGCGGTGGCGCTGTGGCTGATCGCGCGGCACCTGCACGAGCCGAAGCGTGCCCCGGACCCGGACGCGTCGGCCACGCGCGCGCGTGTCGACTGGGCGGGCGCGCTGGCGGTGTTCACGTGCGGGGGCGTGCTGCTGACGGCGCTGGTGCAGGGCGGGGTGGCCTGGCCGTGGCTGTCGGGACCCTCGATCGCCCTGTTCGGTACGGGACTGGCGCTGGCGGCGGTCGCGGTGTGCGTGGAGCGCCGGGCGGCCGACCCGATCATCCCGGGCTGGGTGTGGCGCCGCCGGACGATCGCGGCGGTGAACCTGGCCCTGGGCGCGCTGGGGCTGCTGATGGTGGCGCCTACGGTCTTCCTGCCGACGTACGCCCAGTCGGTCCTCGGACTGGCTCCGGTGGCGGCCGGATTCGTGCTGTCCGTCTGGACGTTGAGCTGGCCGGTGTCGGCGGCGTTCAGTCAGCACGTGTACCGCAGGATCGGGTTCCGCAACACGGCGATGCTGGGGATCGGGGCGGCGTCGCTGATCCTCCTCGCGTTCCCGTTCCTGCCGTATCCCGGGCAGCCGTGGCAGCCGGCGCTGCTGATGCTGTTGCTGGGCGCGGCGCTGGGGCTGTTCCAACTGCCGCTGATCGTGGGCGTGCAGTCGACGGTGGGCTGGTCGGAGCGGGGAACGACGACGGCCTCGGTGCTGTTCTGCCGGCAGACGGGTCAGACGGTGGGCGCGGCGGTCTTCGGCGCGGTGGCGAACGGCGTACTGGCGTCCCGGCTCGGCGGCGCGAGCGACCTGGACTCGGTGACCCGGGCGCTGGACTCGGGCACGCCCCCGGAGGTGACGAGGCGGGCCATCGCCGACGCGGTGCACGCCGTGTACCTGGGGGCGTCGTGCGCGGCGGCACTGGCCTTCGTGGTGCTGTTGCTGCTGGCGCCGAGGCGGTTTCCCGTCCTCAAGGACCCGGCGTGACACGGGCGGCGACCGGCAGATGGTCGCTGCCGGTGGCGGGCAGCGTGCGGATATGACCGACCGTCGCCGCGCGGGCCATGACCTGGTCGATGCGGGCCAGTGGCACAGCGGCGGGGAAACTGAGGGCGAAGCCCCGCTCCGCCACGTTCATCCGTGAGGTGAGCGGGGCCAGCCCGCGGTCGTCGACCGTGCCGTTGAGGTCCCCCATCAGCACCACCGTCCGCAGCTTCTCGGCGGCGACGGCCTCGCCCAGCAGGCCGGCGCTCTCGTCGCGCCAGGAGGACGCGAGGCCGCTCGCCCGGATCCGGACCGAGGGCAGGTGCGCGACGTAGGCCGCGAGGTCACCGTGCGCCGTGTGGACGACGACCCGCAGCCCGCGACTCCAACCCTCCCCGATCCCCCGGGGTTTGATGTCCACCGCCCGGGCACCGGTGAGCGGATGCCTCGACCAGAGTCCGACGGTGCCCCGGACCGCGTGGTACGGAAAACGCGGGGCGAGCGTCTTCCGGTAGACCGGCAGCGCCCGGGGCACCACCTCCTCCAGCGCGATGAGATCGGGCTCGGCGTCGGCCAGGGCACGGGCCGTGCCCGCCGGATCGCCGTTCTCGTCACTGACGTTGTGCTGCACCACGAGCAGGTCGTGCGCGCCGGGCTGCGGCGCGGGCAGCAGCAGCCCGCCGAAGAGGTGCGTCCAGGCCGCCACCGGCAGCAGCAGGGCCACCAGCGCGACGGCCGAACGGCGCACCAGGGCCAGGCCGAGCAGCACCGCGATGACGGCGCCGAGCCAGGGCAGAAAGGTTTCCACCAGACTGCCCAGGCGCCCCACGGAGTTGGGTACGGCCCGGTGGAACGCCAGCAGCCCGCCCGTCAGTACGGCGAGCGCCGCGAGCATCCGCCCCCGCGCCGGCCACCGCGTCCTCGCCGCCCACACTGTCGATGTCACGCTTCCCAGGACGAGCCGCCGGGGAAAACAGTTTCGGACGGACGCCTCGGTGTCCCTATCCTGCGCCCATGGTGAAGTTGGAGCGGCTACGGGCCGACCACGCGGACGCCCTGCTGGCCTTCGAGCGGGAGAACCGGGAGTACTTCGCCCGGTCGATCCCGGATCGCGGGGACGCCTACTTCGCCGACTTCCCCGCACGGCACCAGGCGTTGCTGGCCGAACAGGACGCCGGGATCTGCCACTTCCACGTCGTGCTGGACGGCGCGGGGCGCCTCGTCGGCCGCGTGAACCTGGTCGACGTCGAGGACGGTTCCGCGGAACTCGGTTACCGCGTCGGCGAACGCGCGGCGGGCAAGGGGGTCGCCTCGGCGGCGGTCGCGGAGGTGTGCCGGGTGGCCGGGACGGCGTACGGGCTGACGTCGCTGGTCGCCGTCACCACCCTGGACAACCTCGCCTCCCGGGCGGTCCTGGAGCGCAACGCCTTCGCCGTCGTGGAAGACGGGGCAGACATCGTCGTGGGCGGCCGGCCCGGGCTCCGCTACCGGCGCTCGCGTCTCGGGCACTGACGGCGCACGCATTGTGCGCACATCGAGCGGGCGGCGAAGGCCGGATCGCTTGTTCCAACTGTTTACCGCGTGACCATCCGCCGGTTCCGTACGCGTCGAGAGTGACAGCTACGATCCGCCGGTATTTGACACCTGGTGATCGACCCAGAGCTGAATCGGTCGACGTCACACCAATGGGGAGGGCTTATGGGTTCCAGAATGCGAACGATCCGCATCGGCATGGTGAGCGTGGGGGCGGCTCTGACGCTGGGCGCGGTGGCAGCACCGGCGACGGCCGAGCCGCAGCGGACCACGGAGGCCGTCCAGACGCAGGCCGAGGCCGCCCCCGCGCCGACGGGACTCGCCTACACCTACGACGCCGCCAGCCAGACCGTGACGGTCACCTGGGACCCCAAGGACCCGGCGGACACCATCACCCGCAATTACCGCCCGGGCTCGTGCGGTCCGACGCCGCAGCACCCCTGCTTCATTTCCTCCCAGGTCATCCTGGGCAACTCCTTCTCTTTCAAGAAGGCGCCCAACACCGCTCCCGCATACGTCAAGATCTACGCCGAGAACGCCACCCACCAACTCACCGGCTCCCAGGTCCTGACCGTCACTGTCTGACCAGGTAGTACTCCACTGCCGTACGGCGGCCACTCCAGTGCGGATGTCCTGGGTCAGCCATCGCTGGGTGGCGGGGTCTTGTGCGTCGCATGGTTCGTCGGTCAGGCCCTCCAGCCGGTCCCGGACGAAACAGGCCCGCCACCGGCTCACCGTGTGCGCCTCAACGCCAAGCCGGGCCGCAACGTCCTTGCTCGAAGCGCCGGTTGCGCTCTCCAGCACAGTCCGGCACCGCAAAACAGGGCTTGGAGGGAGACGTGCCGCTCGCCCGGGACTTCGGCCCGCTGCTACGACGTCATGGGGCGCCGGATCGGTGAGAGGGCAGCGGTGTCCGCCTCGCCGGATCCGGTGTACGTCGTCTCGCGCGCCGCGCCCCCCGCCGCACCGGCCTCCCCGGCCCACCCTCGCCCCGGCCTCCGCCCCGGCCCTCTCTCCCCCGCCGAACACATCGTCCTCAGCCAGCGCTACGCCGCCCGCGACGCCGCTCCCGGCAAGGACAACGGCGACGCACCACCGCCGTACGGCTACCGCCTGGGCCGTCGTACGCGCATGACCGTCGACGTCTACAACTTCGGTGACTCAGGGCGGCAGGTGACCGTCACGGCGCGGGCGATGGGGGCGGGCTGGTCGGTTCGGGCGGTGGGCGGCGCGCGTGTGTGGGTGCCGGCCGGGGGACGCGCCGGCGTGGAGTTCGTGGTCGTCGCGGGGCGTTCGGTGCCCCGCGGGACGGACCATCGGCTGGCTTTCGGGGCGCGGCTCGACGACGGGGGCGAGGTGCCTGGCAGCGTGGCGTTGGTTCACCTGAGACAGGCACTGGGTCAACCGCGGTGACACCCCAGGTCTGACACGGTTCGGTGAAGTATGCGCATACCGACCGCTCAGTTTGGTGAAACCCCCGCGCACGCCCCGTACTCCGAAGTAACGTGCGTGGCTCGCCCGCCCCCCACACACTCCCTGCGGTCCGCCCGCCGGACCCGAGTCACGCAAGGAGCACGGGATGTCCCCGTCCAACGACCCGTCACCGTACCCGTACGGCCGAGGTGACGCGTCACCGTCGTACGCCACCTACCCCTGGCAGCCCCCCGCCCCTCCCCAGCCGCCTCCACCCCCGCACCACCGGACCCCGGACCATCCGCTCCTCGGCCACCACAGCGACCTGCGCATCCTGCGCACCGCCTACCGCTGGCAGCGGCGCGTGGCGACGCTCACCGCGCTCGGGTACTTCACGGTGTTCCTGGTCCTGTCCGCCGTCGCGCCCGGGTTCATGACGAGCACCCTCACCGACGGACTGCCCACCGGTCTGCTGCTCGCGCTGCTCCAACTGCCCGTGACCTGGCTGGCGATCTGGCTGTACGAGCACACCGCCCGCCGTCACGTCGACCCGCTCGCGGACCGCATCCGCAAGGAGGCCGCGGTGGACGCCAGGCGCGAGGCCGGCAAGCGGGGGACGCGGCGATGACGGACTTCAGCGGAGACGCGCAGGCGACGTCGCTGGTCGCGTTCTGTGCCGTGGCCACGATCACGCTGCTGCTGTGCGTGATGACGGGCCCGGACCGGGACGACCTCGACGAGTTCTACACGGGCTACAGCTCCCTGTCGCCCGTGCGCAACGGCCTGGCGATCGCGGGCGACTACATCAGCGCGGCGACCGTACTGGGCACGACCGGCGTGATCGCGCTGTGCGGTTACGACGGGATCGTGCTGGCGCTGAGCACGGCCCTGTCGCTGATGCTGCTGATGTTCCTGCTGGCCGAACCCCTGCGCAACGCCGGGCGGTTCACGATGGGCGACGCGCTGGCACGCCGCATGCCCGGGCGGGGCGTGCGGATCGCGGCGTGCGCGGTGACGCTGGCCGCGCTGCTGCCGCTGATGCTGGTGCAACTGGCCGGCACAGGGCAGTTGCTGGCGTTCATCCTGGGGTTCTCGGGCGAGTCCTTCCAGACCGGGTGCATCGTCGGTCTGGGCGTGCTGATGATCAGTTACGCGGCGATCGGCGGGATGAAGGGCACGGCCCTCATCCAGATCCTGAAGATGGTGATGCTGCTCGGGTCGGGCGCCGTGGTCGCCGTCCTGGTGCTGGACCGGTTCGACTGGGATCCGACCGCGCTGTTCAGCGCGGCGGCGCGGCAGAGCGGGGTCGGCTCGGCGTTCTTGGAGTCGGGCCTGCAGTTCGCGGGCGGGCCGTATCCCCGCCTCGACATGATCAGCTCCCAGCTCGCGGTCGTCCTCGGCGGCGCGTGTCTGCCGCACATCACGATGCGTATGTACACCGCGAGCGGCGCTCGTCAGGTGCGGCGCTCGATGTCGTGGGCGGTGTCGAGCGTGGCGGTGTTCGTGCTGATGATCACGGTGGTCGGCTTCGGCGCGACCGCGCTGATCGGCCGGGAGGCCATCGCCGGGGCGGACCCGCAGGGCAACACCGCCTACCTGCTGGGCTCCAGGGCCGCGTTCGGCGCCGAGGTCTCGAACGCGGAGACCCTCCTGTTCACGGCGGTCACCACGGCCATCTTCCTGACCGTGCTCGCCTCGGTCGCGGGCATGATCCTCGCCTGCGCGAACTCCCTCGCCCACGACGTGTTCGCCACACGGCTGCGGGAACTGTCCGGACGCCGCGAGATGGCGCTGGCACGGCTGTCGGCACTGGCGGTGGGCGTTCCGGCGATCATTCTGGCCACGATGGTCCAGCACCGCAGCCTGCAACCGCTGGTGACCCTGTCCTTCACCCTGGGCGCCTCCGCCATCGCCCCGGCCCTCGTCTACAGCCTCTTCTGGCGCCGGTACACGCGAGCCGGGCTGCTGTGGACGCTGATCGGCGGCTCGGTGGTGGTGCTGGCGCTGATGCCGGGGACCAATCTGGTGTCCGGGTCGCCCGTCTCCGCCTTCCCCGACGCCGACTTCAACTGGTTCCCGTTCACGACACCGGGGCTGGTGTCGATTCCGGCCGGGTTCGCCCTCGGCTGGCTGGGCACGGTCGTCTCGGGGCGGCGGCAGACGGAGGAGCACCGGCGGCAGTACGAGGCCGTGGAGGGGTGGATTCTGGCGGGGGCGGCACGCAGGGGTGGTTGACGGCCGGGAGCGGCGGCTCGGGGGTGTCGTCGCGGTCGTTGACGTCGGGGGCGGTGACCTTCGGCGGCAGCGGCAGCGGCAGCGGCAGCGGCTTTCAACGAGGGCGATCGGCGGTGGCGGTCATTCCCTGACCGCCTGCCCCGTCAGTGCCGTCAGGCTGTTGCGCATCTGACCGATGTGCGCCCGTACGTCGTCCCACATCGCCTGGTGCTCGCACAGCACCCGCTCCGTCTCCCGGGCGATCTGGTCCGCCCGCCGCCGGGCCTCCGCGAGCACCTCCGCCGCTCGCGCCCGTGCCTTCTCCTGCAACCGCTCCGCCGAAGCCTCCGCATCCGCCAACTCCTGCTTCGCCTCGGCCAACGATGCCTCGGCCCGCGCCACCCGCTCCTCCTCCGCCGCCTCCAGCGCGGCCAGCCGTTCCACGGCCTCCCGCTCCACCTCCGCCCACCGCCGCGCCTGCTCCTCGGCCTGCTCGGCCTGCAACCGGGACGTGCGCTGCCGTACCTCGCGCAGCGCCCCGAGCTCCTCCCCGCGTCCCTCCTTCACCGCGCGCCGGGAGGAGATACGGATCTCACCCGCCTCGGCGCGGGCCGCGCTCAGCCTCTGCCGGGCGTACTCGTCGGCTTCGGCGCCCATGGCGTCGGCGTGCGCCTGGGCCGCGTCGCGCACGCCGTCCGCGTGCGCCTGGGCCGCGTCCATCAGGCGCCGCGCCTCCTGCCGCGCGCCCTCCCGCACCGCCTCGGCCTCCTCCCGCACCAGCTCGAAGATCTGCCGCGCCCGCTCTCCGAGCGTCTCGTACGTCTGCGGGGCGAGCTGCGCCACCACCTCCCGCAGCCGCTCCGCCTCGGCGTCCATCTCCTTGGCCAGCACGGTGAGCCGGGCGGCTCGTTCCCAGGCGGCATCACGGTCGCGGAAGAGGGCGTCGACGTAGGCGTCGACCTGTTCGGGACGGTAGCCACGTCCTCGTACGACCACGAAGTCGTGGGGCGAGACCGGTGCGCTGCTCATCCTGGAACCCCTTTCCACCGAACGGATGCGAAATGATGATTTAGCGCACATCTTGATGTATCGGACAGAAGCGTTCATAACGCGACACTCCGCGCGCGGGAGCCGGCCGCGCGCTGCGGAGGTCAAGAAGTGCAGGTGAAAGGAGGTGGAGGAGGGGGTGACGGGAGGGAGGAAGGAGAGAGGTGGGAGGAGAGCAGTGGGGCGAGGTGCGCGGAGGGCCGGGGGCGGGGCCTCGGAGCGCGCGGACCCAGGGCGGGAGGGCGCAAGGGTGCGGCAACTCAAGGCGCGCAGGGCCGGGAATGAGGCTCGTGACGCGGAGACCGCTGACGAGGCGGTCCGGGGAACGGAGGCGGTTGAAGGCACGTAGACCCAGAGCGTGGGGCCGAGGGGCGCGAGGCAGAGGAGGGCGGGCCGGGTTGAGGGCCACCGGGCCGGGGAGGAGGAGGGCCGGGTTGAGGGCCGCCCGGCCGAGGGGCCGAGGAGTGCGGAGCTGCGGACGCGCGGACCGAGGGCGCGCAAGCCTGGCGCACAAGCCCAGGGACCCAGGGGACCAGGGCGCCGAGATCTCAAGAGGCGCAAGGGCTCCCAGGCGCAAGGACTCAGCGGTGCGGGGACTCAGCGACGCGGGAGACCCCGGCGATACGACGACCCATCGACACGGAGACCGATCCCTGCGACGCAGGCGAAAGGCCGACCGGCCCCGGCGACGCAGGCGAAAGGCCGGCCCCGGTCTCACGCAACCGGGGCCGGCCCTTTCACGCCTCCCGCGCGTCGCCGCCAGCGGCGGTCAGGTGGCGGTCAGGTGGCGGCGCTACGACAAGTGAGCGGACGGCGTCACAGCAGCCCGTCCCACATCTGCTCCAGCAGCACCGACCACCAGCTCTCCGGCGATCCGAGCGCCGCCGGGTCGAGGGCGGCGAGCTGGGCCTGGAAGTCGACGGTCCAGCGGCCCGCCTGCTCCGGGTTCAGGCCGAAGCGCAGCCGCCACATCCGGCCGAGCAGCGCCAGGCAGCGCTGGAACTCGGGCAGACCCGTGTTCACGAACTGCGGCGGTACGGGCGCACCACCCGGCCCCGCCTCCACCGGCACGGCGACGATGTGCGCCGTGCCGTACTGCACACAGATCGCCTTGCCGAAGTCGCTGCCCATCACGAGGTACGAGCCCGCGTCCGACGCCGGCTGCACCCCACGCTCCTGCGCCAGCTCCGCCAGCGTCGGAACCGGCCGCCCCGGCTGGGCCTGCGCCCAGAAGAACGGACCCATGTCCATCGGCAGGCCCCCGACCACCAGGCTGTGCGCCACGACCGGCGGCACACCCTGCCGGGACACGGCGGCCTGCTCGAACCGGAAGATCCCCGGCCCGAACGCCCCCGCCAGCTCCTGCGCCACACCCTCCGGCGGAATCGGCGGCGCCGACTGCACCTGCGGAAGCGGGGCGCGGACCGGCGCCGGCCGGGCAGGACCGTCGGCCACCTGATGCAACTCGCCTTGGTGCGCGAGGAGTTGCTGCATACCCTGCTGCCGGCTCGCGTGATCCCTGCCGTACGGCGCGATGGACGTGATCCGCGCCTGCGGCCACTGCTCCCGGATCATCCGCGCGCAGTAGGCGCCCGGCAGCTCGCACGACTCCAACTCGGTGTGCAGCTCCAGGACCTGGTCCGGGGGCACGTTCATGCTCCGCAGCTCGTGGAAGATCTGCCACTCCGGGTGCGGCGTGCCCGGCGCCGAACGCCGGATCAGCTGCTGCTCCGACCCGTCCTGCGCGCGGTAACGCAGCACAGCCTGATAGCCGGGGCCGACGGTCGGCTGACCGGTGGGCTGCTGCGGGTAACCGTACGCCGGAGGCTGCCCCGGCCCGGGCTGACCGTGCGGCGCCGGAACGGCACCGGGCGGCATCGGGGGTTGCGGGGGTTGCGGGGCACCGGGCGGCATGCCGGGGGCGCCGGGCGGCATGCCGGGAGCGCCGGGGGCTCCGGGGGCTCCGGGGGCTCCGGGGGCTCCGGGGGCTCCGGGCGGTGTGGGGACGCCGAGAGCACCGGGCACCGGGGGTACGCCAGGCGCGCCGGGAGCGCCGGGAGCCGCGGGTACGCCGGGAGCGCCGGGCGGCTGCGGCGGCGGAGGCACACCGGGGCCGCCGACCGGCGGCGCGGACAGCACGGTCTCCGCATGGTGAACGCCACCTCGGTCCCCGCCCGCGGAGCCCTGGGCGCCAGGCCCACCAGGCATGCCGGGGGCACCGGGAGGCTGAGGGGCACCGGGCGTGCCGGGGGCACCCGGAGCCCCGGGCGGGCTGGGGACGCCAGGCGGCTTCGGCGCACCAGGTACACCGGGGGCACCCGGAGGCGGCGGAGGACCGCCCATCCGACTGGGGTCGGCCAACACCGTGGCGGCCTGGTGCACACCGCCCGCAGGCGTACCACCGGGCACACCGGGCAGGTCAGGAGCACCGGGCGGCCGCGGAGCCCCCGGCCCGGCAGCACCCTCAGACCCATCGGGTCCCAACGCCGACACGAGCTGCGTCGGAACGTACCCACCGGCAGACGCACCCGCCGCACCCGGAGGAGGAGGCGTGCTCCCCGCACCCGGCGCGGGAACCCCGGGCGGAGGCGTGCTGCCCTGCGGCGCACCACCCTGCGTCGCCTTCGCACCCGGCGCGTTCGGATCGCCGACCGCCGGCTCGACCGCCGTCGGCGGAAGCTGGCTGCCGCCCGACATCAGCGCTGTATCGGCATCCGGCACCACAGGAGCGGGCGCAATGTCGTCGGAGCTCAACGGCGGCGCGAACACCGTCTCCGGCAACGGCACGGAACGGTCCTCACCCGGATCGGCGTTGGTGTCCGTCCCCGCCCACGGAGTCGCCCCCTCAGGCACACCGGGCACCCCCGGCGGAGGAGTCGCCGAAGACCCCGCCGGCACCCCGCCCTGCGTCCCACCAAGCGCCCCGGCACCGGACGTACCACCGCCCGCACCCCCGGCCACACCAGAACCGGAACCAGAACCGGAACCAGAACCAGAACCAGAACCTGCAGCACCCGCACCCGCACCGGACTCCGCACCACCGCCGGCCCCGGAACCCGCGCCCGGACCCGAACCCGCGCCCGAACCCCCGTCCCGCCGATCCGGAACCCCCATCCGATCCGCCGCCTCCTGCAACCACTCCGGCGGAGTCAGCAAGAACGACGTCTGGTTCAGATCCATCCGAGCCGGAGCAGCCGGCGCCGGCTCGGCCACCGCTCCCCCGAGGCCGTACTCCTCCTCGTACCGGCGAATCACCTCACCCACCGGCAACCCGGGCCACAGCGTCGCCTCCCCGCTGTCCCGCGCGATCACCAGCCGCTGCCCGCCCCCGTCCGAACGCGGCCCGTCCGCACGATCCTCGGCCCACACCACGAACCCGAGCTCGAACTCCCGCACCCGCACTTCACGATGCTGGTACGACGGCACATCCCCGTTGATCCACTCTTCCGCGCGCTCCTGCGCCTGCGCGAACGTCACCATCGCGAAGCTCACTCCCCCACAGCCGCGGCAGCCACGGGCACCGCACGCGCGAACCCACCGTCCACCATCAGATTCGCCACCGTCTCCAACTCCGGCGGAGAACCCGCCAGTCGGGACAGAAACGCGTCGAAGTCCTCACCACACGGCAGCAGCAACCGCTCCACCCGCTCCGCCGCCGACCACGCCGGATCCACATCCCGCGCATCGTCATACGCGCAGAACCACACCGAACCGACCCGGTCGCCACGCACCTTCACGGCCAGCAACCCGCCCTGCACGAACCCGACACCCAAATAATCCTTGGTCAGATGGTCCCGCAGACACTTGTTGACATAGACCAGGTCGTTGACCGCCGCCTCGTCCCGGACCGTGAAAAAAGGCTGATCGACCAGCAGGCCCAACTCCGCGTCCAAAGCCGTCCCCACCGGAGCACAGCCACCCGCCGCCTTCAGAAACGACCGATACGCACCCGGCAGCCGATACCCGAGGTCCTCCTCGACCCCCAGCACCTGCGACTCCGTCACCGCCACACCCGACTTCGGCAACCGGAAATGCGCCGGCCGCGTCTCCTGCAACGGCCGCGTCCCCCGCTTGTCCTGATCCACCGTCGACGTGGCGATCCCACCGTGATGCCGCAGCAACGCCTTCACCTCGACCGGCACCAACTCCAGCCGCCGCGCACCCACCACGTGATGCCACGTCCAGCCGTGCGGCGTCGCCACCGCCGGCACCGTGTCCCACAGATCGTGCCCCGACGCCGCCAGCGCCGCGTTCGCCGACACATAGTCCGTCAGCCGCAACTCGTCGACACCGAAACCCTCCGGCGGCTCCGCGATCTCCGCCGCCGCCCGCGCATACGGCGAGAAGTCGGGATAACCACCCTCGTCGACCCGTACTCCTCTCGGGTGACGGGCCGCCCGCACCGGATCCGGGAAATGCACGACCTGCCCGGCGTAGGCCGCGTTCGGCGGCGCGGCTTGCTGCCCGAGCCGACCTGTCGTCATGGCGGTAGCCCCCTGCGGCGTTCTGACACGGCCCGCCACGACCACTCTCGGTCACAACGGCCTCGTATCGACTGTCTCGTCTGCCTCCACGCGTCACCGCATGGAAAGCGGTGCCGACAGCCTATGCGGTACGACGACACCGGTCACCGGCACCGGCCACGCCCCCTCCGCTTCCGTGACCAGCCGTCACCCCGCCGTGACAGCCCGCCCCAACCCGGGCGTGTCGCACCGCCCCAGCTTCCCCACCCACTACGCCATTTGGCACTCTGTGACCTCCAAGAGCATGCCCGGGGGATGCTCGGGAGGGGATGATGATCATGAACGCGACGCAGACAGGCCCACACGCAGCCAGGTCCGGCGACCCCCGCATCAGCTGGAGCGCCACCGAAAACCCCCACGCACCCACCCTGCGCCACCGCCGCGACGGCATACTCCCCACCGTCGCCGCCGCCCTCTCCGTCCGCGGCGCCACCCTCACCGGCACCGCCGCCCGCGGCGACCAACCCCCCGCCCTGCACCACCTCGTCCAGGACTTCCTCGACACCCTCACCAGCGGCCAACGCGACCGCTTCACCGGCCGCTGCGCCGAGACCATCCTCATCTCACGCCACATCGCCGCCGCCGACGCCGCCCGCAGCAAACGCGCCGCCCGCAAACCCATGACCAACGGCGAAGCCCGCAAAGCCCTCAAACAGGCCAAACTCACCGCCCGCCGCATCCGCGAGGACGGCGACCCCCTCCACGGCAGCTTCGCCGCCCCCTGCCGCGCCTGCACCGCCCTCAGCGCCCACTTCGGCGTCCGCATCGTCGACCCCACAGCCACCGACGACTGACCCACCGACCACCCACCAGCAAGACCGCACCCCCGCCGGACGGCCACACACCACCGCACCCCCGGCGCACTCGACGAACGAAGGGCAGATGCACACCGACCGCACCTCCTCCCCCAGTCTCGGCTCCGCTCGACCGGGGGGACCCCCATCCCGCTTCCCCGTCCCCGTCGACGCCGCCCTGCGCGCCGCCGGCTGGCAACCCGGACGCTGGGACATCAAACAAGCCGAGATCTGGGCCGACACCCTCCGCGAACACACCTCACCGGCCGGCCACCGCCACGCCGTCTTCCCCGCCGCCGTGGAAGCCTGGGCCGAATTCGGCGGCCTCCACCTCACCCCCACCGGCCCCGGCCGCCAGGTCGCCCCCGCACACCTCCACTTCGACCCCCTCCACGGCCTCCACATGGCCCGCACCCTCGGCGACCTCGGCCGCGCCCTCGACACCGAGGTCTGCCCCCTCGGCGCCGAAACCGACACCCAGGCCATCCTCGCCATCGACACCGAAGGCCGCGTCTACACCCTCGACCACACCGGCGACTGGTACCTCGGCCCCGACATCGACCAAGCCCTCGCCGGACTCGTCGCAGGCATAGAACCCGTACGCCTCACAGCGGGCTGACACCCCACAGAGCACCGGCCACACAGCACCGGCCACACAGCACCGCAGCACACCCAGCGACAGCGCGGACGCTACGCCGCCGGAATCACCGCCGACACCCGAAAACCCCCCGCATCCGTCGGCCCCGACACAAACACCCCACCCAGCGCCACGACCCGCTCCCTCATCCCCACCAAGCCATTACCCCCCGACGGCAACCCCGCCGACGACGCCGACGACAACTCCGGCGGCGGCTCGTTCTCCACCTGCATCGCGATCTCCGACACCCGATGCGCGAGCCGCACATGCGTCTTCGCCCCCGCCGCATGCTTGTGGACGTTCGTCAACGCCTCCTGCACCACCCGGAACGCCGTCTGCTCGACCACCGGCGCATACGAACGCGACTCCCCCTCCACCGACAGATCCACCACCATCCCCGCGGCGGCCGACTGCCCGATCAACTCGTCCAACTCCGACAGACAAGGCCCCTCCCCAGCCCCCTCGTCCCCACCGAACACCTCCCGCTCAGCAGCCGCAGCGGCCGCGACCCCCACCGCGGCAAGCGGCACGACAGACCGCTGCTCCCGCTCCGCACCGCCCCCACTGCGCAGCACCCCGAGCATCTCCCGCAACTCCGTCAACGCCTGCCGACCCATGTCCCCCACGAGCGCGGCATTCCTCACCGCCTTCTCCGGATCCTTGCGCGCGACCGCCTGAAGCGCGGCCGCGTGCACGACCATCAGGCTCACCCGATGGGCCACCACGTCGTGCATCTCCCGCGCGATCCGCGTCCGCTCCTCGCCCCGCGCCCACTCCGCCCGCTCCTCGGCCCGCTCGGCGAGCAGCTGAAGCTCCCGCTCCAGACTGTCCGCCCGCTCCCGCAGACTCTCCATGAGCCGCCGCCGGGCCCCCACATACAGCCCCAGCAGCAACGGCGGCGCGGTCACCCCGAGCGCGGTGGTGACGGAGACCACCGGAACCATCCAGTCCTCGAAGGCCGGGTTCCCCCGCGCCGTGGCCTGCCGCACCCACACGAACGTCACGATCAGCATCCCGACGAACGACATCCCCGCGAGCGAGGCGATGATCCGCCGCGGCAGCTCGGAGGCGGCGAGGGTGTACATGCCGACGATGCCCATGAGGATCCCCATCTGGGCGGGCATCACAGCGATCGACACCAGCACGACGGCGATGGGCCACCGCCGCCGCACCACGAGCACCGACCCGGCCAGAACCCCGAAAACGACCCCCGCGGCCAACGGGATCCTCGCATCCTGAGCGAACCGGAACCCCTCCACTCCGCACTCCAGCGCGGACGCGACGGCCAGACTCACGTCCAGCACCGCCGCCCGCAACCTGCCCCACCACCACGGCCCCGCCCCCGGTGGCGGGTGCCCGGCGTGATCTTCCCCCGTCGTGGTCATGCCTCCAGCCTACGGGCGGACGTGCCCCGTTTTCCGGCGAGTTTCGCGGACTGGCCTACACCACAGCGCGTGACCGAACATAAGCAAAACCACCCGATATCCCTCGAACTGCTGAATCGCTCACCGTTCGACCCCGGAAGCGATCATTCCGGCCGGACGGTATGCCTATGGCACATCCACAGGGCAAATACGCCGACTTCGAAGGACTGCGGGAGCGGGCGGTGGCGCTGCGGCGGCAGGGCTACAGCCTTCGGCAAATCCGCGATGAGTTGAAGATCTACAACAACGACATCCTCAACCAGCTGGTGAAAGGGGAGCCACCACCGGAGTGGACGAAACGACCGAACGCCAAGGACGACCTCCGGGCGAGGGCACGCGAGCTACGCCTCCAGGGCTGGACGTACGACCAGATCGAGGCGGAGCTGGGCTGCTCCAGGAGTTCGGTGTCACTGTGGGTGCGAGATCTGCCCAGGCCCAAGCCTCGCTACACGCCGGAGGAACAACGAGCCCTCATGCAGGAAGGGCTGGCAAAGCGGCGCGCGGCGGACAACGAGGAGCGCAGGAGGACCAAGCTCGGAGCTCACCGGGAGATCGACGAGCTGACGGACCGCGAGCTTTTCCTGGCCGGGGTCGCGCTGTACTGGGCCGAGGGCTCCAAGAGCAAGCCCTACGACCGCCGAGAGCGGGCCATCTTCGTCAACAGCGACCCAGGTGTGATCCAGACTTACCTTGCTTGGCTGGACCTGCTCGATGTGGACCGGGAGCGCCTACGCTTCCGCCTGCTCATCCATGAGTCGGCGGATGTCGACGCCGCACACCGGTTCTGGGCGGAGATCGCTGACATCGACGTCTCGATCTTCGCCAAGCCGACGCTCAAGAAGCACAACCCGAAAACGGTCCGCAAGAACACCGGTGACGACTACCACGGCTGCCTGGTCATCGGCGTGGCACGCAGCGCCGATTTGTACAACCGCATCGAGGGCTGGTGGAGCGGCATCGTGTCCCACGCGCAATCACGTCTCCGGTAAGGTCTGAGTCGCTGTCCCCCGTGGTGTAACTGGCAGCACACTGGTTTTTGGTACCAGCAGGACAAGGTTCGAATCCTTGCGGGGGAGCCACAGCACACAAGACCTCGGTTCGGGCCCTGACAGCCAAGTCAGGGCCCGCTCCCATGTCCCCCACGAATCGCCCCGGTATCCTGCGGATGTCACCCCACCCCCTCCACAGCCGAAGGGCATCCCGTGAGCGCCATTCGCCCGGCAGCCGTCGTCGTTCTCGCAGCGGGTGAGGGCACCCGTATGAAGTCGGCCACACCGAAGGTCCTGCACGAGATCTGCGGACGCAGCCTCGTGGGGCATGTGCTCGCCGCCGCGCGTGAGTTGCGGCCCGAGAACCTGGTCGTGGTCGTGGGCCACGCGCGGGAGAAGGTCGCCGCGCATCTCGCCGAGGTCGACCCCGGCGTACGTACCGCCGTGCAGGCCGAGCAGAACGGCACCGGGCATGCCGTGCGGATGGCCTTGGAGGAACTCGGCGGCACCGTCGAGGGGACCGTCGTCGTCGTATGCGGCGACACTCCCCTCCTCACCGGCGAGACCCTCACCCACCTCGCCGCCACCCACTCCGCCGACGGCAACGCCGTCACCGTGCTGACCGCCGAGGTCCCGGACGCGACCGGGTACGGGCGGATCGTGCGGGACGGGGCGTCCGGGGCCGTGACGGCGATCGTGGAGCACAAGGACGCGACCGAGGCGCAGCGGGCGGTCCGGGAGATCAATTCGGGGGTGTTCGCGTTCGATGGGCGGTTGCTGGCGGATGCGCTGGGCAAGGTTCGTACGGACAACAGTCAGGGTGAGGAGTACCTGACGGATGTGCTCGGGATTCTTCGGGAGGCCGGTCATCGGGTCGGTGCGTCGGTCGCGGGGGATCATCGGGAGATCGTTGGTATCAACAACCGGGTGCAGTTGGCGGAGGCGCGTCGGATTCTCAATGACCGGCTGCTGACCCGCGCGATGCTCGACGGTGTCACTGTGGTGGACCCGGCGACGACCTGGGTCGATGTGACGGTGTCGTTCGAGCAGGACGCGGTTGTCCATCCGGGGACGCAGTTGCAGGGGGCCACTCACCTGGGTGAGGGTGCGGAGGTCGGGCCGAATTGCCGGCTGAGGGATACGCGGGTGGGTGCCGGTGCTCGTGTGGACACCACGGTGGCGGATGGTGCTGTGGTGGGGGCGCAGGCGAGTGTGGGGCCGTTCGCCTATCTGCGGCCGGGTACGCGGTTGGGTGCGAGGGGCAAGATCGGTACGTATGTGGAGACGAAGAACGCGTCGATCGGTGAGGGGACGAAGGTGCCTCATCTGTCGTATGTCGGTGACGCGAGTATCGGTGAGTACACGAACATCGGTGCGGCGAGTGTGTTCGTGAACTATGACGGACAGGACAAACACCACACGACGATCGGTTCGCACTGTCGTACCGGTTCGGACAACATGTTTGTGGCTCCTGTCACGGTCGGGGACGGTGCCTATACGGCTGCGGGCTCTGTGATCACGAAGGATGTGCCGCCCGGTTCGCTGGCTGTGGCCCGTGGTCAGCAGCGGAATATCGAGGGTTGGGTGGCTCGTAAGCGTCCGGGCAGTGCGGCTGCGAAGGCGGCTGAGGAGGCCTCTCGTCAGGGTGGGCGTGAGGACTGACCGGAAACCGGTGCGTCAAACACGGCGTACCGTGATAAGTGCATACCCGCACCCCACCAGCTGAGACGGCTTCCCGCACCCAGCCGGGACTGCCTGCTCGACACCCAGCTGCGACACCTCTGAGGAGACTGTGCTGTGACCGGGATCAAGACGACCGGCGAGAAGAAGTTGATGTTCTTCTCCGGCCGCGCCCACCCCGAGCTTGCCGAGGAGGTCGCCCAGCAGTTGGGTGTCGGGGTTGTCCCGACGAAGGCCTTCGACTTCGCCAATGGCGAGATTTATGTGCGTTATCAGGAGTCGGCGCGTGGTGCGGACTGTTTCCTGATCCAGAGCCATACGGCTCCGATCAACAAGTGGATCATGGAGCAGTTGATCATGATCGACGCGTTGAAGCGTGCGTCGGCTCGTTCGATCACGGTGATCGTGCCGTTCTACGGTTACGCGCGCCAGGACAAGAAGCACCGTGGGCGTGAACCGATTTCGGCGCGCATGATCGCGGATCTGATGAAGACGGCCGGTGCCGATCGGATCCTGACGGTGGATCTGCACACGGACCAGATCCAGGGTTTCTTCGACGGGCCGGTGGATCATCTCTTCGCGCTTCCGCTGCTGGCGGACTACGTGGGTGCCAAGGTCGACAAGGAGAAGTTGACGGTCGTCTCGCCGGATGCCGGCCGGGTGCGGGTGGCGGACCGTTGGTGTGATCGTCTTGGGGCTCCGCTCGCGATCGTGCACAAGCGGCGGGACAAGGACGTGGCGAACCAGGTGACCGTCCATGAGGTCGTGGGTGAGGTCAAGGGTCGGGTGTGTGTCCTGGTGGACGACATGATCGACACGGGTGGCACGATCTGTGCGGCGGCGGACGCGTTGTTCGCGCATGGTGCCGAGGACGTGATCGTGACGGCGACCCACGGTGTGCTGTCCGGGCCCGCCGCCGACCGGCTGAAGAACTCGCGGGTGAGTGAGTTCGTGTTCACGAACACGCTGCCGACGCCGGGTGAGCTGAGCCGGGATCTGGACAAGTTGACGGTGTTGTCGATCGCGCCGACGATCGCGAGTGCGGTGCGTGAGGTGTTCGAGGACGGCTCGGTGACGAGTCTGTTCGACGAGCAGTAGGGATCCGAGCGGTAGAGATCCGAGCGGTAGAGATCCTTTTGGGTGCGGCCTCCCTGTCCGAGTAGACTGCTGCAGTTGCTCGGCGAGGGAGGCCGTACCCGTTTGTTTTCCGGGTGTCGGCGGTCCGTTATCGACGCGCTCTTCGTAGCAGGCCGTTCGTGGCCGGGTGACCACGTCCGTTTCTACTTCTACGAGGAGTGATCCATATGTCCGAGGTGAAGCTCAGCGCCGAGACGCGCACCGAGTTCGGCAAGGGTGCCGCGCGTCGTATCCGTCGTGACAACAAGGTTCCGGGTGTGCTGTACGGCCACGGTTCGGACCCGCTGCACCTGACGCTGCCGGGTCACGACCTGCTGCTGGCGCTGCGTACGCCGAACGTCCTGATCGCGCTGGACATCGACGGCAAGACCAATGAGCTGGCGATCCCGAAGGCCGTGCAGCGTGACCCGCTGAAGGGCTTCCTGGAGCACGTCGACCTGCAGCTGGTCAAGCGGGGCGAGAAGGTCACGGTGGAGATCCCGGTGCACACCGAGGGCGAGCTGGCCCCGGGTGGCAACCTGCTGGAGCACGTGCTGAACGCGCTGCCGGTCGAGACCGAGGCCACGCACATCCCCGAGTCCGTCACCGTGTCCGTCGAGGGCCTGGGGGCCGGTGCCTCGGTCCTGGCCAAGGACATCACGCTGCCGAAGGGCACGACGCTGGCCGTCGAGGAGGACGCTGTCGTCCTTCAGGTTCTGTCCGCGCAGGCCGAGGAGGCCCCGGAGGGCGGGGCCGCCGAGGGCGAGGAAGTCGCCGAGGCCTGATCCTCTGCCTGGCCGGGGTCTGGTCCTCGGCTTTGTCATCGGTTCGTCAGCCGCTGTCCCGGTGGGGGCAGCGGCTGGCGCGTATCAAGGAGACATGGACGTGACGACCGACCCGAGCGCCCCTTGGCTGATCGCCGGCCTCGGTAATCCCGGGCCCGAGTACGCGATGAACCGGCACAACGTGGGGTTCATGGTGGTGGATCTGCTGGCGGAGCGGATCGGGGGGAGGTTCAAGCGGGCGGGGAAGGCTCAGGCGCAGGTCGTGGAGGGGCGGATCGGGCCGCCGGGGCCGTTGAACCGTCGGGTGATTCTGGCGAAGCCGATGTCGTACATGAATCTTTCGGGCGGGCCGGTGACGGCGCTGCGGGACTTCTACAAGGTGCCGGTGGGCAACATCGTCGCTGTTCATGACGAGTTGGACATCGATTACGGCGTGCTGCGGTTGAAGCTGGGTGGTGGCGACAACGGGCACAACGGGCTGAAGTCGATGACGAAGGCGATGGGTTCGGACTATCACCGGGTGCGGTTCGGGATCGGGCGGCCTCCGGGTCGTATGCCGGTGGCGGACTTTGTGCTGAGGGACTTCTCCTCCGCCGAGCGCAAGGAGCTGGACTATTTCGTGGACCGGGCGGCGGATGCGGTGGAGTGTCTGGTGATCGAGGGGTTGGAGCGGGCGCAAAGCACGTACAACTCCTGACTTGTCCGCCTGGTGCGGCGGACGGAGGTTGACCGGGTGCGGGGGCATGGCCAAGGATCGCGGCCATGCCTTCTGCCGTTGTCTCCAGTCAGGGCGCCGTGACCGTGCTGCGGTTCGGGCGGTTCGCGGCGATGGGTACGGTCGCGGCGCTGATTCTGATCGCGGGTGTGTGGGCGTCGTGGGGCAGTGCTCAGCATGTGATGCTCACGAAGGGCCGGGAGAGCGGCACGATCGAGGTGGCGCGGTGTGGTGCGGACACGTGCAGTGGTCCGTACACGCCGCTCTCGGCGGGGTCGCGGCCGCGTGAGTCGGTCGTCATAGAGAAGAACGCGGCGGTGCGGACGGGGCGGACGTACACGGTTGTGGTGAAGCCGGGTGGTGACGCGGTGGTGCGGTCGGGGCCGGCGGGTGTCCTGTATGCGTGGGTTCCGTTGGGTGGTGCGTTGTTGCTGGCGTCGGTGGTGGTCGCGGGTGGGTTGCGGCGGACGCGGGTGGCGTGGGTGCTGGCGGGGTCGGGGATCGCGCTGCTGACGGCGGCGTTCGTGACGGTCTGAGGGCTTGGCCGTTCTCCCTGTGTGTGGAGGATCTGTGTGTTGCCTGTTCGTGATTGACCGGGTGTCAGTCCGGGCTGGAAGCTGAGCCGCCCCCTCCACATCTTCCCGTTCCTTCTCGAAGATGGACTACTGCCTCATGCGTACCCTCAACCGCGCCGGCGCTCTGTCCGCCGTCGCCGCGGCCGCGGTTTTCTGTGTTCCGGCCGCCGCCCATGCCACCCCGCCCGGGGACAACGGCACCGTCAAGATCCATGACGCCTCCACCGGCGAGGAGCTGCGCAAGAACGAGCCGCACGTGTGCGAGTTCTACCTCGACGCGTTCGGCTTCGACAGCGTCCAGCAGGTCGACTGGCACATCGAGTCCTGGGCCCCGACGGCCGGTGTCAAGGGCGAGACCGTGCAGTCCGGTGAGATCACCCTGGACGGTGAGGGTCATGGCCGCACCGAGGACATGACGCTGCCCGACGGGCACTACAAGCTGTTCTGGAACTTCGAGGGCGAGCACGGTTCGGCCAAGCACAAGGTGTTCTGGACGGACTGTGAGGACGAGGAGGAGGGCGGTGTCCCGGCCGCGCCGAGCCCGTCCGTCTCCGAGTCCGGCACTCCGGGTGAGTCCGGCACCGAGCCGGCCGCGAGCCCGTCCACGTCGGCAGCGGGCGCCGCGTCGCCGTCGTCGTCGCCGTCGGCGCAGGGGGGTGGGGGTGACCTGGCCGAGACCGGCAACGGTGCTCCGGTGGGTCTGCTGGCCGCGGCGGCCGCGGCGCTGCTGGGTGCCGGCGGGTACCTGGTGTTCCGGCGTCGCAAGTCCTGACGAAAGGCCGTGACGAACGGCCGTGACGAACGGCTGTGACGAACGGTGCCCCCGTGCTCGTACGAAGCACGGGGGCACCGTTCGTTGTGTGCGGGCGGGTCAGCCGGTGTTGCGCAGGCCCGCCGCCACGCCGTTCACGGTGAGCAGCAGGGCGCGGGAGAGCAGCGGGTCGGCTTCGGCGCCGGCGGCCGCGGCGTCGCGCTGGCGCTTGAGGAGGGCGACCTGGAGGTAGGAGATGGGGTCGAGGTAGGCGTCGCGGATGGCGAAGGTCTGCTTGAGGACCGGTGTGGCGTCGAGGAGTTCCTTCTCGCCGGTGACCTTCAGGACTTCGGCGACGGTGCGTTCGTGTTCGGCGCGGATGGTGTCGAAGACGTGCTTGAGCTCGTCCGGGACGAGGGTGTCGACGTAGTGCGCGGCGATGCGCAGGTCGGTCTTGGCGAGGGTCATCTCGACGTTGGAGATGAAGTTGCGGAAGAAGTGCCACTGTTCGTGCATCTCGTCGAGCACGGTGTCGAGGCCGGCCTCGCGCAGGGCCTTGAGGCCGGAGCCGACGCCGAACCAGCCGGGGACGATCTGCCGGGACTGGGTCCAGCCGAAGACCCACGGGATGGCGCGCAGTCCGTCGAGCGAGACGCCCGAGCCGGGGCGGCGGGAGGGCCGCGAGCCCAGGTGCAGGTCGGCGAGCTGGTCGACCGGCGTGGAGGCGAGGAAGTACGTCGGCAGATCGGGGTCCTCGACGAGCTTGCGGTAGGCGGCGTGCGCGGCGTCGGAGACGACGTCCATGGCGGCGTCCCAGCGGGCGAGTGCCTCGACGGACTGGCGGGGCGCGGTGTGCAGGGCGGACGCCTGGAGGGTGGCGGCGACGGTCAGTTCCAGGTTCTCGCGGGCCAGGGAGGGCACGAGGTACTTGTCGGAGATGACCTCGCCCTGTTCGGTGACCTTGATCTCGCCTTCGAGGGTGCCCCAGGGCTGGGCGAGGATGGCGTCGTGGGAGGGGCCGCCGCCGCGGCCGACGGTGCCGCCGCGGCCGTGGAAGAGGCGCAGGCGCACGCCGTAGCGGTGGGCGACGTCGCGCAGGCGGCGCTGGGCGCGGTGGATCTCCCACTGGCTGGTGGTGATGCCGCCGAACTTGGAGGAGTCGGAGTAGCCGAGCATGACCTCCTGGACGTCGCCCCGCAGGGCCACGAGCCTGCGGTACGACGGGTCGGAGAGCATGTCCTCCAGGATGGTGTCGGCGGCCTTGAGTTCGTCGGTGGTCTCCAGGAGGGGGACGATGCCGATCTTGGCCCAGCCGGCGTGCAGGTCGATGAGGCCGGCCTCGCGGGCGAGGACGGCGGCGGCGAAGACGTCGTCGGCGCCCTGGCACATGGAGATGATGTACGACTCGATGACCTCGGGTCCGAAGACCTCCAGTGCTCGCTTGACGGTCTGGAACACGCCGAGGGTCTTCTCGCCGGCCGCGTCCACGGGGGCGGGGGTGGGCGCGAGGGGGCGGCGGGACCTGAGTTCCTTGGCGAGGAGCTTGGTGCGGTAGTCGCGGGGCATGTCGGCGTAGCGCCAGGATTCCTCGCCGAGGCGGTCGAACAGCTGACCGAGGGCGTGGTGGTGGGCGTCGGCGTGTTCGCGTACGTCCATGGTGGCGAGCTGGAGGCCGAACGCGGACAGGGTGCGGATGGTGCGGTTCATGCGGCCGTCGGCGAACAGGCCGCCTCTGTGCTCGCGCAGTGACGTCTGGATCAGCTTGAGGTCGTGCAGGAGCTCGCTGGTGCCGAGGTAGTCGCGGCCGGGCTCGTGCGGGATGTTCCTGGCCAGGCGCGTCTTGGTGTTCTCCAGCTTCTGCCGGATGCAGGTGGCCTTGAGCCGGTAGGGCTCCTCGGCGTTGAGGCGCTTGTAGCGGGGGCTGATCTCGGGGAGGTTCTCCAGGTCGGCCTTCAGTGACTCCAGGAGTTCCTCCGTCGCGCCGGTGTAGCGGATGGAGTTCGACAGGAAGCCGCGCAGCTCGTCGATCATCTCCAGGGCGTCGTTGATGCCGTGCTCGTGCTGGAGGATGAGGACGTCCCAGGTGACCTGGGGGGTGACGTTGGGGTTGCCGTCGCGGTCGCCGCCGATCCAGGTGCCGAAGGTGAGCGGGCGGGTGTCGTCGGGGATCTTGTGGCCGACGCGCTCCAGCTCGGCCGTGAGGTCCTCCAGGACGTCGCCGACGGCGCCGGCGTGGAGTTCGTCGAGGTAGTAGATGGCGTTGCGGGCCTCGTCGGCGGGCTCGGGGCGTACGACGCGCAGTTCGTCGGTCTGCCATACGAGGTCGATGTTCTCGGCCAGTCGGGTGTCGTGGCGGCGGCGGTCGCCTTCGAGGACGGGGGTCTCCAGGAGGGCCGCGATGCGCCGGAGCTTGTTCAGGACGGAGCGGCGGGCGGCCTCGGTGGGGTGGGCGGTGAAGACGGGGCGGACGTTGAGGTGCTGGACCGTCTGGCGCAGGTGCTCGGGGTCGGCGTCCTTGAGGCGGTCGGCCGTACGGGCGAGGAGGCCGCCCTCGGCGGCGCGCCGGGCGCGCAGCTCGCGGCCGCGGTGGACCTGCTCGGTGACGTTGGCCAGATGGAAGTAGGTGGAGAAGGCGCGGACCAGCTTGGCCGCGGTCTCCAGCTCGGTGCCGCGCAGCAGCTCGGCGGCGGCCTCGCCGTCCTCCCGGGTGAGGCGGCGGACCTTCTCGACGAGCTCCAGCAGCTCAGGGCCCTCCTGCCGGACGAGGGTCTCGCCGAGGAGATCACCCAGTCGGCGGATGTCGGCGCGCAGCTCGCTGCTCGTCGTCATGGTCTGGTCGTCGGCACTGCTCACAGGTGCGGCTCCTTGCAGTGTTGAAGCTCGTCTGGGAGGGAACCCGGACGGCGTCTCGCGCGGCGGGCGCCGCTTACGGGGCCGGACGTCCGGGAAGAGAAATCAGAGCGGACCGCGCTGTCCGACCGACTCCAGGATAGGTGTCGGCCGGAAGGCGCAGGCTCTCGGGCTCTTGCCGCCGGGCGGCGCACTGCCATACTTACGATGCCGTAGGTTACGGAACCGTAGGAAGCACCGCACGGGTTCCCGTGGCCCGGCTACCCCCTCTCCATCCACAGACCCCCCAGGGGACGCGTATGACCAGTAGTTCCGACGTGATCGAAGACGCCCCGAAGGCGCCCGGTCAGGACACCGACGCCGCAGCCGCCTCCGCTACCGCCACGCTGGGCGGCGAGCAGAAGCGCTCCATCGAGCAGATCGCCCTCCTCCTCTTCATCACCGTCCCGTTCCTCGCGCTGCTGGCGGCCGTGCCGCTGGCGTGGGGCTGGGGGGTGAGCTGGCTGGACCTCGGTCTGCTGGTGTTCTTCTACTACCTGGGGTGCCACGGCATCACGATCGGCTTCCACCGCCACTTCACGCACGGTTCGTTCAAGGCCAAGCGGCCCCTGAAGATCGCGCTGGCAATCGCGGGGTCCATGGCGGTCGAAGGTCCGCTGGTGCGCTGGGTGGCCGATCACCGCAAGCACCACAAGTTCTCCGACGCGGAGGGCGACCCGCACTCGCCGTGGCGGTTCGGCGAGACCCTTCCGGCCCTGATGAAGGGCCTGTGGTGGGCGCACATCGGATGGATGTTCGACGAGGAGCAGACGTCGCAGGAGAAGTACGCCCCGGACCTGATCAAGGACAGGACGCTGCGCACCATCTCCCGGCAGTTCGTGCTGTGGACGGTGGTGTCGCTGGCGCTGCCGCCGCTGATCGGCGGTCTGGTCACGATGTCCTGGTGGGGCGCCTTCACCGGGTTCTTCTGGGGTTCGCTCGTCCGGGTGGCCCTGCTGCACCACGTGACGTGGTCGATCAACTCGATCTGCCACGCGGTCGGCAAGCGCCCCTTCAAGTCGCGTGACCGTTCGGGCAACGTGTGGTGGCTGGCCGTCCTGTCGTGCGGTGAGTCGTGGCACAACCTGCACCACGCCGACCCGACGTCCGCACGGCACGGTGTGATGCGCGGCCAGCTCGATTCGAGCGCCCGCCTGATCCGCTGGTTCGAGATGCTCGGCTGGGCGTACGACGTGCGCTGGCCGTCACGCTCGCGTATCGATTCACGCCGTAACACCGGGGAAGGCGGCTCCCGGCACGGGAAGGAGCCCGTCAAGGCGGCATGATGGTCGCTGTGGCGACCGACTCGAGCAGTACCCCCGGCAACGACAAGCAGCGGCGGGCGCGCCGTACCCGGATGACTGGTGCGGAGCGCCGCCAGCAGCTGCTGGAGATCGGTCGCACCCTCTTCGCCGCGAAGGGTTTCGAGGGCACGTCGGTGGAGGAGATCGCGGCGAAGGCCGGGGTGTCCAAGCCGGTGGTGTACGAGCACTTCGGCGGCAAGGAGGGGCTGTACGCGGTGGTGGTGGACCGTGAGATGCGGAGGCTGCTGGACGGGGTGACGGGCTCGCTGACCGCCGGCCATCCCCGTGAGCTGCTGGAGCAGGCGGCGTTCGCGCTGCTGGACTACATCGAGGAGTACACGGACGGTTTCCGCATCCTGGTCCGTGACTCGCCCATCCCCCAGTCGACGGGTTCCTTCGCCTCGCTGATCTCGGACATCGCGACCCAGGTGGAGGACATCCTGGGCCGCGAGTTCAAGAGCCGCGGCTTCGACCCCAAGCTCGCCCCGCTGTACGCGCAGGCCCTGGTCGGGATGGTCGCCCTGACCGGCCAGTGGTGGCTGGACGTCCGCCGCCCGAAGAAGGCGGAGGTGGCGGCCCATCTCGTGAACCTGGCGTGGCACGGGCTGGACGGCCTGGAGCCGAAGCCGCGGCTGATAGGGCACCGCAAGAGCTGACGCACCTCGGGTGCCGCAGGCTCAGCCCTTGAAGGTGTCCTTCCCCTTCTCCTTCATCTGGCGGGCGCTGCCCTTCCTCTTCTCCGTCTTGCCTTCGGCGGTCAGCCCCTCGTTGCCGACCGTGCGGCCCATGGCTTCTTTGGCCTTGCCCTTGAGCTCTTCCTTCTTGCCCCTGGCCTTCTCTTCCTTCGCCACGTCCCTCACTCCTCGCAAGGCTTGACGTCGTGGTCACCTCAGCGGGTGACCCTCGCCGTGGCGCCCAAACAGCGGTTCCAGGTTCCATGAGCTTCGGCACCACAAGATGAACCTTGTGCCATCATGTGCACATGACTGAGATCACGATCAGCGCTGCCCGTTCCCAGCTCGGCGACCTGGTCCGGCGCGCGGCGCACAGCCGCGAGACCATCGCCATCACCGACCACGGGCATGTGGCAGCCCTGCTTGTTTCTCCGCAGGTGATAGAGGATCTCGAAGACGCCCTCGCCGTCGCGGACTATCAGCGGCGCAAGGCGGAGGGCACGCTCGGCGAGGGCGCCATTCCGCATGAGGAAGTCGGCCGCATTCTGGGGCTGCGCCCGTGACCTACCGCATCATCTGGGAGCCGAGCGCCACGAACGCGGCCGTCCGATTCCTCAAGGACGACCCGGTCGGACTCGCCGCGGTCTACGAAGCCGTCGACGCCCTCGCCGAAGCGCCGCGTCCCATCAACTCCGTCGCCTACGGAGTCGACATCCGACGCCTGCGCGTGGGCGGCTACCGCGTTCTCTATGTCATCGACGACGAAGTGATCCACATCCTCGTCACTCATCTCGGCCGCACATCCTGAGCCCCACCGGCTCCAGGAACTCCAGGCGGTTGCCCACGGGGTCGTAGGAGTAGAAGCGTCGGTGCCCCGGCAGGTTCTCGTCCCACTCCACCGGGGCTCCATGGGCCGCCAGCCGGGCCCCGTACCGCTCGATCCCCGCCACCCGCAGCCCGGGGTGTGCCTTCTTGGCGGGTCGGAAGTCCGCCTCGATGCCCACGTGCAGTTGCACTGCCCCGGTCCGGAACCAGCATCCGCCACGCGCTGCCAGTACCGGCGGCTTGGGGATCTCGGTCATGCCGAGGACGCCCGCGTAGTACGCCCGCAGCTGCTCCTCCGAGCCGGGCGGGGCCGCGAGCTGGACGTGGTCGACGGCGGTGATCATCACGCCTCCTTGCGAGCCACGGCGAAGATGCGGCGGAACGGGAAGGGGGTGCCGTGCGGGCCGGGCGGGTACGCCTCGCGCAAGGCAGCCCGGTAGTCGTGCAGGAAGGCCTCATGCCGGTCGGGGGTGTCGGCGAGCGCCGTCAGGACCGGTCGCAGGCCCGTTCCCTTCACCCAGTCGAGGACGGGGTCCTCGCCGGTCAGCAGGTGGATGTACGTCGTCTCCCAGACGTCGGCCACGCAGCCCAGGTCGGCCAGCCTCCGCAGATACGCCTCCGGGGCGAGGACTGCGTCCTCGTGGCGCAGGGTGTCGGTGAGGCCGTACCGGTCTGCGAGGTCGCGCATCAGGCGGTGGCTCGGGGCGTCGAAGTTGCCGGGGACCTGGAAGGCGAAGGTGCCGCCGGGGCGCAGGCCCGCCACCCAGGCGCCGAAGCGCCCCACGTGGTCCGGCACCCAGTGCAGCGTGGCGTTGCTGACGATCAGGTCGTACGGCTCGTCGGGCGTCCACGTCCGTACGTCGGCGTGGGCGAAGTCGAGGCGGCCGCCGCCCGGGGTCGGCCCTTCGTGCTCGCTGTGGGCCTTGTCGAGCATCTCGCCGGAGTTGTCGTAGCCCGTGATGTGCGCGGTGGGCCAGCGCTGTGCGAGCAGGGCGGTGACGTTGCCGGGGCCGCAGCCGAGGTCGGCGATGCGGGGCGGGTCCTGAGGCAGGTCGGGGACGCGGGCGAGGAGATCGGTGAAGGGGCGGGCGCGGTGGCCGGCGTGGCGCAGGTACTGGGCGGGGTCCCAGGTGGGGGTGGGGGCGGCGGCAGCGGACATGGGCGGGGCCTCCTGTCTGTCGCTTCCAGCCTGCCCTCCCAGGTATCTTGACGTCAAGAGACTTCATGTCGACACAACCACTACACTGATCGCCATGGAGGACGAGGTCGATCGGCTGGTCGCAGCGTGGCGCCGGGAGCGCCCGGACCTCGACGTGGAACCGCTCGAGGTGCTCAGCCGGGTGAGCAGACTGGCCCGGCATCTGGACCGCGCACGCCGGCTGGCCTTCTCCGAGCACAACCTGGAGCCCTGGGAGTTCGACGTGCTGACCGCGCTCAGGCGCGCGGGAACTCCGTACCAGCTCTCCCCGGGCCAGCTCCTGACGCAGACCCTGGTCACCTCGGGCACGATGACGAACCGCATCGACCGCCTGGCCAAGAAGGGCCTGGTCGAGCGCCTCCCCGACCCCAGTGACCGGCGCGGAGTCCTCGTCCGCCTCACCGACGAGGGCCGCGACCGCGCGGACCAGGCCCTCGCCGGCCTCCTCGACCAGGAGCGCGCCATCCTCGCGGAGCTGTCACGCGCCCAGCGCGGCGAACTGGCCGGCCTGCTACGCCAGCTGACGGCCCCGTTCGACAACATCCCCGGGTAGACCGAGGGCCCGACCCCACACGGCACGCGAACGCGACGGCGCCGCCGGCGCAGCACACCCCCAACCGGCCAAGCTCCTCACTCGACGCCGGCCGCCGCCACGGCTGTGGCCCCCGCCATGGAGAACGGCGGGCCACGACACCCAAGGCCATCCTCACGGAGCGGCGCCGCCAGCATGGCGAGCCGCGACACGACACCCAAGGCCATCATCGCGCCGCCAAGACACCCGGACCCCCACCCCACGACATCCCCGGACCGAGCAACCGGCCCACCCCGCGAACACGACCGCACCACCGGCGAAGCACACCCTCGACCAGCCAAGCTCCTCACTCGACGCCGGCCGCCGGCCCGCGGCCCAGCCCGTCAAGCAGAACGGCGGCCACGCCGCCCAGGCACCCCGGCGCTCATCCCACGACATCCCCGGACCGGGCAATCGGCCCGACCCCCACACGGCGCGCGAACGCGACGGCGGCCCCGGGGGCGCGGTGTGCGCGGTGTGCGCGGTGTGCGCGGGTGGCTGAGGGAACGCTCCCCGGTCGGGTTCCCTCCCCGGAGCCCTACGCCAGCTGACCGCCCCGTTCGACCACGTCCCCGGACAGGTCGACCGGTCCCACCCCCGCCCTGCGCGCGAGCGCCACCGCGGCGAGGGTGGAGTGGACGCCGAGTTTGCCGAGGACGTTCTGCATGTGGGTGCGGACGGTGTGCGGGGACAGGAACAGGCGCTCGGCGACCGCCTTGCGGCCCAGGCCGGCCACCATGCAGCGCAGGACCTCCCGCTCGCGCGGGGTCAGTGACTCGACCAGGCGCTCGCTCTCGGTGCGGTGCTTGCGGGCGGCGGTCAGCTCCCGCAGCACCCCGGTGAGCAGGGCGGGCGGCAGATGGGTCTCGTCGCGCAGCACCCCGCGGATGACCGTGAGCAGCCGGGACAGTGAGCAGTCCTTGGCCACCCATCCGGACGCCCCGGCCTGGAGGGCCAGCGCGGCCCGGCGCGGATCGTCCTTCTCGGCGAGGACGACGATCCGTACGGCCGGCTGCGCGGAGCGGACTCCGGCGACCAGCGAGATGCCGTCGACGAGCCCGTCCTCACCCACCTCCTGAACGGGAACGGCGGGCCGGACCCCCGGCACGTTGCCACCCAGGTCGGCGTCGACGAGCAGCACGTCGTACCGGCGCCCCTCGGCGGCCGCGCGCTCCAGGCTGCGCAGCGCCGCCGGACCGCTGCCCGCGGCGGAGACGTCGACGTCGGGCTCGGCGGCCAGGGCGGCGGCGAGCGACTCGGCGAAGATGCGATGGTCGTCGACGACCAGGACTCGGATGCGAACCACGAAACCCCCTTCCCCACGCTCCCGAAGAGCAGGGGATACCCCATCGTCATGAGGACGACACCGGGAGACGAACACCGTCGCAGGCGCGACGCCCGAAGCGGGGACGGCCGCACGGCCGCCGCCGTGCAAGAACCGCTACCCCCACTTCGGGCGCCGAACCCGACTGTCTCGCCCCCTGATCAGCACCGGCCCCCACCGATGCTGTTCATCAGGGTACGGCCGGGTGGCGGGAGCGGAAGGCAATTTGCAGAACTGGTTCGCCGACGCGTTTATGGTGAGCCGCATGTTTCGTCTGGAGACAGAAGTCGACACATCGCGCCAGGATCTGCTCCGCCGCCGGCTGCGGGACACCAACACCGCGGCCTCCCCGATCCTGCGCGCCCTGCGCGGAACCCCAGGTGAACGCGAACGCCCGCTCCAGGTCTGGGGGTTGGACGGCTCCGGCGCCGTGGCCGGCGGGCTGGTCGGCCACACCTGGACCAGCTGGCTCCACGTCACGTACCTCTGGGTCGACGAACGCCACCGCGGCGCCGGTCTCGGTTCGCAGTTGCTCGCACGCGCGGAACGGGTGGCCCGCGACGAACGGGGCTGCACCGCCGTACGCCTGGAGACGTGGGACTTCCAGGCGCCGGAGTTCTACAAGAGGCAGGGGTACGACGTGGTGTGCGTGATCCCCGACTATCCGCCGGGGATCACGGAGTACACCCTCGTCAAACGGCTGGGGTGAGCCGCGGCGGCGTCCAGGCGTGGTGCCGCAGGACGCCGTGCCTGGCGAGGGCGAACGGGGTCAGGCGGACGGCCGCGTCGCGTACGGCGACGGCGAGCGGGTGGGTGAGCTGGTGCCCCAGGCGACCGGCCTGGCGGGCGGCCCGCGCGACCGCCTGGCTGCGGGGGCGGCGCTCGGCGTCGTAGCGGATGAGGGCGGCCTCGGGCGTGGGCTCGGCCGCGAGCGCGGCGGCCAGGGCGACCGCGTCCTCCAGGGCCTGGCAGGCGCCCTGCCCGAGATTCGGGGTCATGGCATGCGCGGCGTCGCCGAGCAGGGCGACGCGACCGACGGTGTAGGAGGGCAGGGGGACGGCGAGTTCGTGGACGTCGTGGTGGAGGACGTCGGCGGGGCGGGTGGCCGCGAGCAGCGTGGGCACGGGGTCGTGCCAGTCGCCGAACCGGCGGCGCACGGCGCCGAGCGGGTCGGAATGCCGTACGCCCGCCGCCGTCTTGACGACCGCGTGCCACTCGGCCCGCCCGTCGTTGAAGGCGATGTGCCCGAACTCCGCGCCTCTTCCCCAGCTCAGCTCGAAGTCGGTACGCAGGTCGACGGGGTGCGCGGTGAGGGCGCGGACCACCGTGGAGCCGCTGTAGGCGGGGCCGGGGTGGCCGGGGAAGAGGGTGGCGCGCAGACGGCTGTCGACGCCGTCGGCGGCGATCACGAGGTCGGCGTCGAGCGGGGCTCCGTCGCGGGTCGTGACGCGGGGTCGGGCGGGGTCGCGGAGGTCGAGGCCGGTCGCTTCGGTGCCGATGACGAGCGACTCGGGCGGGAGGGCCGCGCGCAGCGCCCGGTGCAGTGCGGCCCGCGGGATGCCGACGATGGGTGTGCCCACGGCGCGCTCGACGGCGGCCCCGTCCATCCGCATGAGCCAGCGCCCGCCGGGGGTACGGGTACCGCCGGTGTACTGCCCGCGGCCGGCGGCACGCACGGCTTCGCCCACGCCGAGGGCGTCCAGGGCGTGGATGCCGTTGGCGGCCAGGGAGATCCCGGCGCCGACGTCGGCGAGGACGGGTGCCTGCTCGACGACGGTCACGTCCCATCCGACGCGCCGCAGCCCGAGACCGGCGGCGAGCCCACCGATGCCTCCGCCCACGACGATCGCACTGCGCCCCCTCACGAACCCCTCCTTCTACATGTGTAGAAAGCTGAGCATAGGGCAGGACTTCCGCTGCTGTAGAAAGGGGTCGTGGCAACCGAACGACGCACCGCCCTCGCCGACGCCGCCATCACCGTGCTCGCCGAGGAAGGGGTGCGGGGCCTGACCCACCGGGCCGTGGACCGCGCGGCGGGCCTGCCTCCAGGCACGACCTCGGCGTACTTCCGCACCCGCCAGGCCCTTCTCACCGCCCTCGTCCGGCGTCTGGTCGAGCTGGACCAGGCGGAACTTCAGGCGGCCGGCGAGACCATGCCGACGCTCCGCACGGCGGCCGACCTCGTCGACCGCCTCACCGAGTTCGTCGAACTCCGCCTCTCCGCCCCCGCCCGCCGCCGCACTCTGGCCCGTTACGCCTGCACGATGGAGAGCGTCCGCCACCCCGAGCTCCGCGAGATCCTCACTCCGCACGACAACGCGGCCCACACCGCCGTCCGCACCTTCCTGGCCGTCCATGGCACCCCGGACCCGGCGGCCCGCACGCGGACGCTGCTGCACTGCGTCGACGGACTGGTCTTCAACGGCCTGACGAGGGGCGGGAACGTGGCACGGGAAGACGTGGAGGGGCTGGTGTTCGCGGCGCTGCGCGGCACCACGCGGGTGCGGGTGGAAAGGGACGCGGGCTGAAGGCACCGCCCTCAGCCCGCACCTGTCAGGACCGCGGCCCCGCACTTCTCGGGGTCACCGCACCCGCCGTGCCCCCGCCGCCGGCACCGCCTCGAACACCCGTGGCGCGGTGAAACCGGCCGCGGCGAACGCCTCTTCGACGGCCTTGGTGAGGGTCTCGACGTCGGCCGCCTCGGCCAGCACGATCGCCGAGCCGCCGAAGCCGCCGCCGGTCATGCGGGCGCCCAGGGCGCCGTTCGCCAGGGCGGTGTCCACGACCAGGTCCAGCTCCGGGCAGGAGATGCGGAAGTCGTCGCGCAGGGAGGCGTGGCCCTGGGTCAGGACCGGGCCGATCGCACGGGTCTCGCCGGACTCCAGCAGGGAGACGACCCGCTCGACGCGCTGGTCCTCCGTGACCACGTGCCGGACCAGGCGGCGGACCTCCTCCTCGTCGCCCAGCCGCTCCAGCGCCGCGTCCAGGTCGTCGTACGCGATGTCCCGCAGGGCGTCCACGCCGAGCAGCGCCGCGCCCTTCTCGCAGCCCGCGCGCCGCTTGCCGTACTCGCCCTCGCTGTGGGAGTGCTTGACCTGGGTGTCGACGACCAGCAGGCGCAGCCCCAAGGCGGCCAGGTCGAAGGGGATCTGCTTCTGGGAGAGGTCCCGGGTGTCGAGGAACAGGGCGTGGCCGGCCTCGCAGCAGGCGGACGCCGTCTGGTCCATGATGCCGACCGGGGCGCCGACGTAGACGTTCTCGGCGCGCTGGCACAGGCGGGCCAGCTGCCAGCCCTTGAGGCCGAGCCCGTACAACTCGTTGAGCGCCAGCGCCACGACGACCTCCAGCGCCGCCGACGACGACAGGCCCGCGCCCGCCGGGACCGTCGAGGCGAGGTGGATGTCGGCGCCGGTCACCGCGTGGCCGGCCTGGCGCAGCGCCCAGACCACACCCGACGGGTACGCCGTCCAGCCGCGGTCCGACTCGGGCGCCAGGTCGTCGACGCGCAGGTCCACGACGCCGCCCTCGACGTCCGACGAGTGCAGGCGCAGTACGCCGTCGTCGCGCCGCGAGACCGCCGCGACCGCGGTGTGCGGCAGCGCGAACGGCATGACGAAGCCGTCGTTGTAGTCGGTGTGCTCGCCGATCAGGTTGACCCGGCCCGGCGCGGCCCACACCCCTTCCGGCTCGGCCCCGTACAGCTCCTTGAACCGCTCGGCGACCGCGGCTGCCGTGTCGACGCTCATCCCCTGACCCTGACCTTCCCTGCTGAACCGGCCCGCTCGGCCGGTGAGTTGACCGGCCGACTAGCCGTAGAACTTAACCTGCGCGGCGCTGCGCGAACTCCCAGGCGTCCGCGACGATCCCCGCGAGGTCCGCGCGGGACGGATTCCAGCCGAGCCGCTCGCGGGCGGTGTCGGCGGAGGCGACGAGGACCGCCGGGTCGCCGCCCCGGCGCGGGGCGACGACCTCGGGGATCGGGTGACCGGTGACCTGCCGGACGGTCTCGATGACCTCGCGGACGGAGAAGCCGTTGCCGTTGCCGAGGTTGCAGATGAGGTGCTCACCGGGCCGGGCGGCCTTCAGCGCCAGCAGGTGGGCCTCGGCGAGGTCGGCGACGTGGATGTAGTCGCGGACGCAGGTGCCGTCGGGCGTCGGGTAGTCGTCGCCGTAGACGGAGATCGCGTCGCGCTTGCCCTGGGCGACCTGGAGGACGAGCGGGATGAGGTGCGACTCGGGGTCGTGGCGCTCGCCGCAGTCTCCGTAGGCGCCCGCGACGTTGAAGTACCTGAGCGACACGGCACCGAGTCCGTGGGCCGCCGCCTCGCCGGTGATCATGTGGTCGACGGCGAGCTTGGAGGCGCCGTACGGGTTCGTCGGCCGCGTGGGCGCCGACTCGACGATCGGCACCTCCTTCGGCTCGCCGTAGGTGGCCGCCGTGGAGGAGAAGACGAGCTTGCGCACGCCCGCCTCGCGCATGGCACCGATCAGCGCCATGGTGCCGCCGACGTTGTTGTCCCAGTACTTCTCGGGCTTCACGACCGACTCGCCGACCTGCGAGAACGCGGCGAAGTGCAGCACGGCGTCGAAGGAGGAGTCCAGCCACTTGGCGGCGTCGCGGATGTCGCCCTCGATGAAGGACGCCCCGGACGGCACACCCGCGCGGAAGCCGGTGGAGAGGTTGTCGAGGACGACGACCTCCTCGCCCGCCTCGATCAGGTGCTGGGCGACGACACTGCCGACGTAGCCCGCGCCACCGGTGACCAGATACTTCCCGCTCATGAACTCGCTACCTCTCGCAGTCGCTCGGCCGCGCGCTCCGGCGGCACGTCGTTGATGAACACGTTCATGCCGGACTCGGAACCCGCGAGGAACTTCAGCTTGCCGGAAGTGCGGCGGATGGTGAAAAGCTCGAGGTGGAGCGCGAAGTCCTCACGGACGACGCCCTCGAAGTCCTCCAGCTGCCCGAACGGCGCCTGGTGCCAGGCGGCGATGTACGGCGTGGGCGGCTCACCTTCCCCGAAGATCCGGTCGAAGCGCCTCAAGAGTTCCAGATACACCTGGGGGAACTCTGTGCGCGCCTCCTCGTCCAGCGCGAGCAGATCGGGCACCCGGCGCTTCGGGTACAGGTGGAGCTCGTACGGCCAGTGCGCGGCGTACGGCACGAAGGCCACCCAGTGTTCACTCTCCAGGACGACCCGCTCGTCGGCGAGTTCACGCTCCAGGACGGCGTCGAAGAGGTTCTCCCCGCCGGTGGCGTCCTTGTGGGCCGCGACGGAGCGCAGCATCAGGGCGGTGCGCGGGGTGGTGAAGGGGTAGGCGTAGATCTGCCCGTGCGGGTGCTGCAGCGTCACGCCGATCTCGGCGCCGCGGTTCTCGAAACAGAACACCTGCTCGACGGAGGGCAGCGATGACAGCTCCGAGGTCCGGTCCGTCCACGCCTCCAGCACGAGCCGCGCCTGCTCCTCGGTCAGGTCGGCGAAGGACGCGTTGTGGTCGGAGGTGAAGCAGACGACCTCGCAGCGCCCGGAGTCGCCGGCGAGCGAGGGGAAGCGGTTCTCGAACACGACGACGTCGTAGGAGGAGTCCGGGATCTCGCTCAGGCGGTCGCCCTCCGAGGGGCACAGCGGGCACTCGTCGGCCGGCGGATGGTACGTCCGCCCCTGCCGGTGGGAGGCGATGGCGACCGCGTCGCCGAGCAGCACGTCGTGGCGGACCTCGGACGTGGTGACCGTCCGGTCCAGCGGACGGCGGTCGACGGCGTCGCGCACCGTGTCGTCGCGCAGGTCGTAGTAGACGAGCTCACGACCGTCGGCCAGTTGGGTCGAGGTCTTCTTCACGGCGGACTCCATTTCGAGCCACTCAGGTCTTCCGAGACTCCATCAAACAGAACTAAACACAGAGAAACACAACTCACCACGACAGTCAACATCGCAATCAATCAAAAAGCATCAGCTGACGTGTTCAATTACTGAACGCAGGGGCGCAGGTTCCGCTCTGTATCGGTTCGCGAAACGAAGCGAGTACGTATGCAAACCCCCACAGAATCCCCCACCTACCTCGCCGCCGAGCTTCGGCTCCCCACGAACTGGCTCGACTACACGATCCTCGGCATCTACTTCCTCGTCGTGCTGGGCATCGGCTTCGCCGCCCGCCGCTCGGTGAAGACCAGCCTCGACTTCTTCCTCTCCGGCCGCTCACTGCCCGCCTGGGTCACCGGTCTCGCCTTCATCTCGGCCAACCTGGCCGCCACCGAGATCCTCGGCATGGCCGCGAACAGCGCGCAGTACGGCGCCTACACCGTGCACTGGTACTGGATCGGCGCCATCCCGGCCATGGTCTTCCTCGGCCTGGTGATGATGCCCTTCTACTACGGCAGCAAGGTCCGCTCGGTCCCCGAGTTCCTGCTCCTGCGCTTCGACAAGTCGGCGCATCTGCTCAGTTCGATCCTGTTCGCCTTCGCCGCGGTCCTGATCGCCGGAGTGAACCTGTACGCCCTGGCGATCGTCGTCGAGGCCCTGCTCGGCTGGCCCCAGTGGGTGGCCATCGTCGTCGCGGGCTTCTTCGTCCTCGCCTACATCACCCTCGGCGGCCTGTCCTCCGCGATCTACAACGAGGTCCTGCAGTTCTTCGTGATCCTCGCGGCCCTCATCCCCATCACCATCCTGGCGCTGAAGAAGGTCGGCGGCTGGGACGGCCTGACGGACTCCCTGACGAAGTCACGCGGCGACGACTTCGTCACCGCGTGGGGCGGGACGGGCATCGGCGAGGCGAACCCGCTGGGCGCGAACTGGCTGACGATCGTGCTCGGCCTCGGCTTCGTGCTCTCCTTCGGCTACTGGACGACGAACTTCGCGGAGGTGCAGCGCGCCCTGTCCGCGAAGAACCTCTCGGCGGCCCAGCGCACCCCGCTGATCGCGGCGTTCCCGAAGATCTTCATCGTGTTCCTGGTGATGATCCCGGGTCTGGCCGCGGCCGTCCTGGTCCCGAAGATCGGCACCGCGGGCTCCGACCTCCAGTACAACGACGCCATCCCGTACCTGATGGAACAGCTCCTGCCCAACGGCGTCCTGGGCATCGCGGTGACCGGCCTCCTCGCCGCCTTCATGGCGGGCATGGCGGCGAACGTGTCGTCCTTCAACACGGTGTTCACCAACGACATCTGGGCGCGGTACGTGGTCAAGGGCCGCGAGGACGGCTACTACGTCCGCTTCGGCCGCCTGATCACGGCGATCGGCGTGCTGGCGTCGATCGGCACGGCGTTCCTGGCCTCGTCGTTCTCCAACATCATGAGCTACCTCCAGACGCTGTTCTCCTTCTTCAACGTGCCGATGTTCGTGGTCTTCGTCGTCGGCATGTTCTGGCAGCGGGCGTCGATGAAGTCGGGCTTCTGGGGCCTGCTGGCAGGCACGACAGCGGCGATGGTGAACTACTTCGTCCTCTACAAGCAGGACGTCGTCTCCATCCCCTCCGACCAGGGCGCGAACTTCGTCTCCGCGATCGCGGGCTTCGTGGCGGGGGCGGTCGTCATGGCCGCCGTCTCCCTCTTCACGGCTCCCAAACCGGCGGAGGAACTCCAGGGCCTCGTCTACGGAACCAGCTCCCCCGGCATGACCGAGCCGCCCGCCCCCGGTGACGAGGCCTGGTACCGCAAGCCGGCGCTGCTGGGCTGGGGCGCGGTGGTGCTGGCGGCCGTCTGCTACGTCCCGTTCTCCTTCTGACGACCGGAGGTCGACCCACCATGACCGAACATCCCGAACACTCCGGGTACTCCGAGAAGGACGTCCTGCGCGAAGTCACCGAACTCCAGGAGAAGTCCGCGACGGCCGCCCGCCTCTTCGACATCCGGCGCATCATCGGGGGCCTGTTCGTGATCTACGGCGTCATCGTCACGATCACCGGGCTCACCGACGACGATGCCGCGATCGACAAGGCGGAGGGCGTCAACATCAACCTCTGGACCGGTCTCGGCATGCTGGCCCTCGGGGTCTTCTTCCTGCTGTGGCTGAAGTTGCGGCCCATGGCACATCCGACGCCGCCGCTGCCGTCGCAGGAAGACGGGCCTTCCGAATAGCCGACCGGGACACGGCGCCGGGGTCTGTTGAACAGGCTCGGACACCGGGCCGTGCCGCGCTCAGCCAAGCGGGGACGACTCGGCACGCCGAATGTCCCGTTCCACGACCTCGGGGAGGACTCGGGAGACGGTGGCGAAATCGTTGTCCGCGTGCAGCAAGGTGAGACCGTGGTGAACGGCGGTGGCGCACAGCACCAGATCAACCGGCCCGGGACCGCGGTGCTGCCCCTTCTGAGTGAGCTTGTACTGGGCGTTCTCGGCCCAGCGCCACGCGTCCTTGGGGACGGCGACTCCCTCGAAGAGGGTGACCAGCTCTGCCTCCATCTCGTCCCGGCCGGCGGGGCTCTCCGCCGAGTACAGATATTCGAGGCAGGTCGGGGCACAGACCTTGAGCAGCCCTGCCTCGATGGGCCCGATCCACTGGGTCTGGACGTCCCTGTTACGAAGGATCTGCCAGATCCCTGAGGTGTCGATCAGATAGGAGCCGATCACGCGCCGCTCCGCTGCGCGCTCTTGCGGGCCTCGTACGCATGAATGGCGGGATCGAGTTCACCTCGTGCGGCACGCGCTGTCATCTGCTCAAGCGCCTCCAGCCTCCTCAGACGCTGGACGACCTCCCGCAGTGCCGTATTGACCGTGTCCTTCTTGGTCCTGGTCCCCAGCAGACGCATGGCATCGGCCAGCAGCTCGGGGTTGACCTCGATGTTCGTCGCGCTCATGCACCGGCCTTTCGCACATGATGTGCGCACACCTTGTGCGCTACCTCCAGAATATCGCCGATGAGACGGATCGGACGAAGCAGAAGACGGCGCGGGCTCATGAGCGTGCTCGTGCTCTGCTGTCGCTGATCTCGTCGTCCCCGCTGCCCCTGGGTCGCGGTCACCCGCGCCGCCATCCCCGGCCTCTGGCGCCGCGGAGCGACGGCGCCATCTGCTGGTACAGACGGCGCCATCTGCTGGTACATGGGCAGGGCGTCGGTGATCGGCAGTAGGGACGGCGTGACCAACGCGACGACTCGGCACACGGACAGCGGTGATCAGCGCGGACGGCGACTGGAAGACGACGAAGCCGCGGTTCGGCCGAGCGGGCCACGGGCAGGGGCGGGGCAAGAGTTGTTACGACTCCCGCCCCACCTCCGTCTCCCCGGACGTGTGCGGGAGGGGTCCCGCCCGGTCCAGCAACCCCGTCCGCGCCGCCAACGCCGCCGCCTCCAGTCTCGACCCGACGCCCAGCTTCATCAGCACCCGCTGCACATGCGTACGCGCCGTCGACGGTGCGATGCCCATGCCCGCGGCGATCAGCCGGGTGTCCTCGCCATCGGCCACTCGGACCAGGACCTCGACCTCTCGCGGGGTGAGCATCTGGAGCAACCGCTGGCCTTCGTCGTCCGGTTGGGCCACGGGGTTGAGCAACTCGCTGAACGCGCCCTGCAGAAGCTGCGGCGCCACCGCCGCCTCCCCCGCCCGCGCCTTCATGATCGCCCGCTCGACACCCTCGATGCGCTCGTCGTGGCGTACATAGCCGGAGGCCCCCGCCGCGAAAGCCGCCGCTATGCCGCGCGGACTCGGCACCGGACCGAGCACCAGCACCGCCACCTGCGGCCGTTCCCGCTTGATCTTCACGACCGGATCGAAGATCCCCGGCTCGGCCGGTGTCGCCGTCCCCACCAGACACACCTCGGGCGCCCGCGTGATCACCAGCTCCGCCGCCCCCGCGGCCGGCGCCGCCGCGGCCAGCACCCGGTGCCCCCTCAACTTCAGTGCCGAGGCCAGCGCCTCGGCGAGCAATCGGTGGTCGTCGACCACCATGAGCCGCACTCCCATCGAGCAACCCCCCAGTCCCCCAGTGCCCCCAGCGGATCCCCATCACTACCCAGGACGCCCAGGACCGGCCACGCCGGTCCGGACGACGCCCCCCTATGGATGCCCACTGGTCCGTGCGGACAGAAGCCCCCTCCCGGCTCCCCCACCCTTCTTGCCCCCGGAAGCTACACGCTTGTTCGACGTTGCGCTCCCCCTACCGGTGAGAAGTGCCCCGGAACGGCGGATTTTCTGGCTTTCCCCGCATTCGAGGACGATCAGCGGTACGCGTACGGCCGCGGCCCGCCCGCTCCCCAGCAGACAGGATCAGCCGCTCACGCCGAACGCGATCACGTGGTACCTCTTCTGGTACGCACTGCCCAGTTCACTCGCGAAACGCGCCGACATGTACAGCCGCCCCTGCGAGTAGAGGAGTTCGGCGTACTCCGGCAGCATCCGGGTCTCCACGTCCCGCACCGTCCTCGCCGCCGGGTTCTCCAGCAGCTTCGTCTCCTTGAAGCTCCCGCCGTCGATGCTGACGATCTGCCCACCCTTGTCGTACGGCGGACGCTTGTACGCGATCACGTTGCCACCGTCCATCCGCAGCGGCGTGATCGTGTAGCGGTCGCCCGCGTCCGCACGCTGCCCCGTCTGCTTGCCGGTGCCCAGGTCGAAGGCGACGATCTCGTTGGTCTGGCCGTACTCCCCGCCGCCCTGGTGCTGCTTGGTCTCCACATAGAGCCGGTCGTTGCCGACCACGACTCCCGTGCACGCCTCGATCGTGGTGACGCCGGAGCAGCGGGCCGCGTACTGGGCGGCCGGCACGGAGATGCGGATGCGCAGCTTGCCGGTCTTGTTGTCGATCGAGAAGACGTCCGAGATGCCGATGGAGTCCGTCTTGCCGAGCTCCGCGGCCACGACGAGCGGCTCGGTGGAGATCACGCTGGCGTACTCGACGCCCTCGGCCATCTTGTACTCGGAGATCACCTTCCCGGACGTCGGGTCGATGGTCTGGATGTTCAGCTGGGGGGTGTCGTAGGAGCCGCACTTGCGCACCACGACCAGCTTCGGGCCGCCGGCGTACCCGAGGTCGTAGCAGCTGTCGTCGGCCTTGGGGACCCACAGTTGCTTGCCGGACTCGATGTCGAACGCGGCGCCGCCACTGGTGCCGCCCGCGGCGACCGTGCCGCCGCTGACGGTGATGTTGTCGTAGAAGATCTGCCGGCCGTTGACCTCGGCGGTCTTCGTCCACAGCTTCTTGCCGGCGTCGAGGTCGATCGCCGCGACCTGGCTGCACCCGTGCGAGGGCCTCTTCTCGGTCGGCTTCGCGGGCTCGTAGGCGATGGCCGTGAGGTTGTCCTCGGTCATGTGCTCGCTGGCCCGGCACACGGGGCCCGGCAGCTTGATCGTCCACAGCTTCGTGCCCTTGTCGGGGTCGTAGCCGACGATCTCGGAGACGCCGCTCTTGACGTACGCCTTGTCGGTCAGCCACGAGCCGGACACGGAGATGCTGGTGTCGTCCGGGACGGCGGGCGACGGGATCTGGAAGAGAACCCGGGAGTTGGGGTCGGAGGGCACCTTCTCCTTGCCGGGCGTGGTGGTGCCGCCGCCGTCGGCGTTGTCGCCGCCGGTGCCGCCGCTGGAGTTCGCGGTGTCGTCCTTGCCGCCCTCGTCACCGGACTTCGCGTACCACACGCCGCCGACGACCAGGGCGATCGCGACGACGGCCGCCACGATGACGGCCAGCTGCGTGCTGGTCTTCCGGCCGCCACCGCCCGGCCCGCCGTGCTGCGGGTGCGGCGGCATGTTCGGCTGCTGGTAGCCGTAGCCGGGCGGCTGCCCGTACGGGTTCTGCGGCTGACCGTACGCGCCGGGCTGCTGCCCGGGGTGGCCGTACCCGGGCGGCGGGGCCTGCGGGACTCCCTGCGGCATGTGGGGCGCCGGGGGGTGGCCGTACCCGGGCTGTGGCGTGGGTGCGCCCTGGGGTGGCTGCGGGGGCTGGGGGGCCTGCGGGTAGCCGTAGCCCGGCGCCCCGCCCGACGGGGGAGCCGGTGGTGCCTGCGGAGGCTGCGCGGGCGGCGGCTGCTGGGGCGGCTGGTCCTGCGGCGGGCCGAACCCTCCCCCGGACGGGGGCTGATGCGGCGGTGGGGGCGGCTGGGTCATGGCGTGGGCACCTCGGAGGAGGGGAGCGGCGGACGACGCGGTGGGACGGTGGAGAGCGGGGACGCGGGGAGCGCAGAAGGGGGCACCCTGCGCACGCCTCACTCGCCGAAGGCGAGCATCAGCTTCTCCTTGGCCTCGTCGTTGCCGCTCAGCCGGGTGCTCGCGAGGTAGAAGCGCCCGTCGCCCCAGTCGTAGATCCGGGAGAAGAAGCCGTTCTCGACGCGCGCGGCGCCCGCCGGGTTCTGCAGCAGCTTCGCCGGACGGTGGCTGCTTCCGGTGACCGGGATCGACACCACCTGGCCGCCCGCGTCGTACGACGGCTTGACGTAGGCGATGAGCTTTCCGTCCTCGACCTTGACCGGCATCATCGGCTCGTCCGCCGGGGACTTGACGCGCCACTTCTCCTTGCCGTCGGAGAGGCCGATCGCGACGATCTCGTTGGCGCTGGAGGTCGCCTGGGTGGGCAGGTAGAGCGTGTCGGCGTCGGCGGCCACGCCGGCGCAGCCGCGCAGGTTGCGCTCAAGGATGGCCCAGCCGCACTCGACGCCGATGTTCAGGTCGACACCGACCTCCGAACGGAACTTGCCGCCGGAGCCGAGGGTGGAGATGTTCCAGGCCTTCTTGTCCTCGTTGGTGCTGTAGACGACCAGCGGGTCGATGGAGAAGACGCGGGCGATCTGCCAGCCCTTGTCGTATTTCTGGGTCCACTTGGCCTTGCCGGTCGCCGGGTCCAGCTCCTGGATCTCGTCGTGCTCGTTGGAGCCGCTGGCGTCGCAGGACGCCACGGCGATCAGCTTCTCGCCGCCCGCGAACGCGTCCGGGAAGCACTTGTCGCCGTACCGCTCCTTCTCCCACAGCTTGTCGCCGCTGTCGACGTCGTACGCCGTGCCGGACTGCGCGCGGCCCACCATCAATGTCGTGCCGGTGATGGACAGGTCGATCTTGATGGTGTTGTCGAACAGCCCGCCGTTGGCAACCGTGGCCTTCCAGCCCTTGGCTCCGGTGGTGAGGTCGATCTGCTGGAGCTGGTTGCACTTGGCGCGGTCGCTGGTGCCGCTCTCGTACGCCACGACGATCTTGTTGTCGGCCGACTTCTGCGGGGTGACCGCGCAGATCTTCTGGGGGAGGGTGATCGGCTCCCACGTCTCTTCGCCGTCGGTGATGTTGTAGGCGAAGACCTGCTTGTACGCCGCCTTCACCGCGGCCTGGTCGGTGATCCACAGGCCGGGGGCGTCGGCGCCGGACTTGGGCGCGTCGGGCGCCTGCTTGTACCAGAGCACCTTCGCCTCGCCGGGCTGGCGGCCCCCGTTGAGGTTCTCCGGGTCCGCGCCGCCCGCGCCGCTGCCGCCGGTCTCGGGGTCGGTCGGGGACGGGGAGCCCTTCGGGTCGTTGCTGCCCTGGACGACCGGCTTCTTCGGGTCGTCGTCACCGCCGCTGGTCACCGCGTAGACGGTGCCGCCGATGACGAGCAGCGCCGCGACCGCCGCGCCGATGGCGAGGGCGGGCTTGCCCTTGAAGGGGTTGCGCGAACCGCCGGGCGCGCCCGGGTACGGCGGCTGGGGCGGGTAGCCGTACCCGGGGGCGGGCTGCTGGCCGTAGGGGCCGGGCTGCTGCGGATAGCCGTACGGTGCCGGCTGCGGCTGCGGCTGCGGCTGGGCGTACGGGCCGGAGTTGTAGGGGCCGGGCTGACCGGGTTGGCCGGGCTGTTGCGGGTAGCCGTAGCCGGGTTGCGGGGCGGCCGGCGGCGGGCCCTGCGGGGGCGGCGGCTGCTGGGGCGGGCCCTGCGGCGGCGGAGGGGTCTGGGGGGCGCCCTGCGGCGGGGGCGGGGTCTGCGGAGCGCCCTGCTCCGGGGGCTGCGGTGCCCCGAAGCCGCTCTGCCGCGGATCCTGCGGTGCGCCGAAACCGCCCTGCGGCGGTTGGTTGGGCGGCTGGCTCATGAGCGGTTCCCCCTTGTGACCCGGTGTGGTGGCACGTCCTGTGCCGTCACGTTTTCGCCACACCCGCGGTTCTCAGACTGTTCTCAGACGGACCTTTCTATCACTCGCCACGGACAGCGCACCGGGCCGTGTCCACCCCTGTTCCCAAGGGAGAACCGGCCCGTGACGCCCCCGTTATGCGCCTTCACGCCCCCTTCACGCAACGCTCCTCCCGCCCTCGCCGAGGCCCTGAGCGGGGTACGCGGGAGACGTGTGCGGTGCTACGCGTCCTCGGCGAGTTCCAGCCAGCGCAGCTCCAGTTCGTCCCGCTGACCGGCCAAGTCCCGCAGTTCCGCGTCGAGTTCGGCGACCTTCGCGAAGTCGGTGGCGTGCTCGGCGATCCGCGTGTGCAGCGAGGTCTCCTTCTCGGAGATCTTGTCGAGCTGCCGCTCGATCTTCTGGAGCTCCTTCTTGGCGGCGCGCGCGTCGGCGGCGCTCTTCTCCGGTACGGCCCTCTCGGCGGCCGGGGCGGTGGCCGTGGCGGCGACCTGCGCCTCCATGCGGTGGCGCCGCTCCAGGTACTCGTCGATGCCACGCGGCAGCATCCGCAGGGTGGCGTCGCCGAGCAGAGCGAACACGCGGTCCGTGGTCCGCTCGATGAAGAACCGGTCGTGGGAGATGACGATCATCGAGCCCGGCCAGCCGTCGAGGACGTCCTCGAGCTGGGTGAGGGTCTCGATGTCGAGGTCGTTGGTGGGCTCGTCGAGGAAGAGGACGTTCGGCTCGTCCATGAGCAGGCGCAGCAGCTGGAGCCGGCGCCGCTCACCGCCGGACAGGTCCCCGACCGGCGTCCACTGCTTCTCCTTGCCGAAGCCGAACGTCTCGCAGAGCTGTCCGGCGGTCATTTCGCGCCCCTTGCCGAGGTCGACGCGCTCGCGCACGCGCTGAACGGCTTCCAGGACACGCCAGTTCGGGTCGAGCTCGTCGACCTCCTGGGAGAGGTAGGCGAGTTTGACGGTCTTGCCCACGGCGATCCGCCCGCCGGCCGGCTGCGTCTCGCCGTTCGTCCGCGCCGCCTCGGCCATCGCCCGCAGCAGTGAGGTCTTGCCCGCGCCGTTGACGCCGACGAGCCCGATGCGGTCGCCGGGGCCGAGCTGCCATGTCACGTGCTTGAGCAGCATCTTGGGGCCGGCCTGGACGGTCACGTCCTCCAGGTCGAAGACGGTCTTGCCGAGCCTGGACGAGGCGAACTTCATCAGCTCGCTGCTGTCCCGGGGCGGCGGTACGTCCGCGATGAGCTCGTTGGCGGCCTCGACCCGGAAGCGCGGCTTGGAGGTGCGCGCGGGCGCGCCGCGGCGCAGCCAGGCCAGCTCCTTGCGCACGAGGTTCTGCCGCTTGACCTCTTCGGTGGCGGCGATGCGCTCGCGTTCGGCGCGGGCGAAGACGTAGTCGGAGTAGCCGCCCTCGTACTCGTGGACGGTGCCGCGCTGGACGTCCCACATGCGGGTGCAGACCTGGTCGAGGAACCAGCGGTCGTGCGTGACGCACACGAGGGCCGAGCGCCGTTCGCGCAGGTGCTGGGCGAGCCAGGCGATGCCCTCGACGTCGAGGTGGTTGGTGGGCTCGTCGAGGACGATCAGGTCCTGCTCCTCGATGAGCAGCTTGGCGAGCGCGATGCGCCGCCGCTCGCCGCCGGAGAGCGGGCCGATGACGGTGTCGAGTCCCTGGGGGAAGCCGGGCAGGTCGAGGCCGCCGAACAGCCCGGTGAGCACGTCGCGGATCTTGGCGTTCCCGGCCCACTCGTGGTCGGCCAGGTCCCGGATGACCTCGTGCCGGACGGTCGCCTCGGGGTCGAGCGAGTCGTGCTGGGTGAGCACCCCGAGCCGCAGCCCGCCGGAGTGGGTGACCCGGCCGGTGTCGGCCTCCTCCAGCTTGGCCAGCATCCGGATCAGGGTCGTCTTGCCATCGCCGTTGCGCCCGACGACGCCGATGCGGTCCCCCTCGGAGACGCCGAGCGACACACCGTCGAGCAGGGCACGGGTGCCGTACACCTTGCTGACGTTCTCGACATTGACCAGGTTGACGGCCATTTTTCTCCTGCCCAGGGGGCTGTGTTGATGTGCGGCTCCGCCGCGTGGGTCAGCCTCCCAGAGTAGTCGGCCCGTACGACGCCCCCGCCCGCGCGCGGAACGTCCCCTACTCGGACGTAGGGATTCCCCTAATTGACGTGATCTCCTCAAAGAGCCACGGTGGTCACACGCACTCGCGTACCACCCCCCACGCCCGCCCCGGGGAATCCGATCCCCGGGGCGCAGCGCTGTGCGCGGGGTCAGCGGCGGGCGGCGGCCGCCGTGCGGACCTCGGCGAGGAGGTCGTACATGACCTGACCGGGGCACTCGGTGGCGAAGTAGTCGCGGTGACCGCCGACCGTGTGCGTGTCCTTCTTCGTGCCGTTGACGGGGTTGGTGTACGTGACCCTCGCCTGCGGGTCCAGACCCTTGAACCGGGATATCACCTTGATCAGCCGGATCAGGGACGCCTTGGCCGCGTCCGTCGGGGCCTGCTGGTCGAGGTTGCCGAGAAGGGCGATGCCGAGGGCACCGGAGTTGTAGCCCACGGAGTGGAAGCCGGTGACGAGGCGGCCGTCCGGGTTGAACGCCGGGATGCCGTCGTCGCCGGAGTAGCGGCCCTCGTAGACCCGGCCGGCCTCGTCGATGAGGAAGTGGTAGCCGATGTCACCCCAGTCGTTGGTGATCGCGTGGTACTCGTAGATCGCGCGCACCGTCGCTGCGGGGTCGGGATCGGCGTTCGGGGTCGCGGTGTGGTGGACCGTGATGATCTGCAGCGGGTAGTACGTCTCGGGCGAGTTGACCTTGCCGTCCTTGTACCGCTTGGACTCGTCGGCACCCCAGGCCGCGCGCGAGAGATAGCCGACACCCCGCACGCGCGTGGGCTCGCTCGGCACGCGGACGGTGCGGTCGGGGCCGTCCGTGGTGTCGATCGCCAGCGAGCGGACGCCGGAGACGCCGCTGCGGGCCTTCACCTCGTACGCGGTGGCGTTGCGAGCGGCGACCAGGGCGGTGCCTCCACCCTCGACGGTCGCGCAACCGCTCGTGAGGCTCTGCCAGTCGCCGTCGGCGAGACGGATGGCGGCGCCCTCCTTCGCGCCGGACCAGCGCACACCGACGTAGGAGGCGGCGAAGGCGGTGGTGGCCTCGCCGGTGCCGGTGGCGGTCTCCGTCCGGGTGGCGGGGAACTTCTCCGGCGTCGTACCGGCATCGGTGGAGCCGGACGCGGAGTTGTCCGTCTCGCCGGTGTCGCTGGACGCGAACACCATCGGCGTGATCGCGGCTCCGGCGGCGACCGCGCCACCGGCGGCGATCACGCCACGGCGGGACAGGGAGCGCTTTCTGCGGTGGGACGGCTGGGCGGGGGTGGGGGATTCGGACACGGAAGTGTCCCCTTCCAGAAGTGCACTTGACGGGGAGCCGGGCACACAGACAGCGGCCCGGCAGTTGAAATGTCAAGTGACCCTAACGACCCCACCCGCCCCACGAACACTGCGATCGCAGTACTTTCGTGTGGAGATCGGGCGAAGAAGTCCTACTTGTAAGTATGAGGTCACGCTCCGGCGCAGCGGGTCAGGCCGGCAGCACGGTGGCGCCCGGCGCGGGCCCTGATGCCGTGCGCACCGACCGGCAAGTGCCGGACGCCCGCAGGGTTTCGGCCACCTTCAGCGCCGACTCGGGGTCGCGGGCGAGGAACGCCGTCGTCGGGCCGGATCCGGAGACGAGCGCCGTGAGCGCGCCGGCACCGCGGCCGGCGGCGAGCGTGTCGACGAGCTCCGGGAAGAGGGAAAGGGCGGCGGGCTGCAGGTCGTTGGAGACGGCGGCGGCGAGCGCGTCGGGGTCGCCCTTCGCGAGGGCGTCGAGGAGCGGTTCGGAGGCGACGGGTTCGGGGATGTCCGTGCCCTCGCCGAGCCGGTCGAACTCCCGGAAGACGGCGGGCGTCGACAGCCCGCGCTCGGCCATCGCGAACACCCAGTGGAAGGTGCCGCCGACGTCGAGCGCACGGAGCTTCTCGCCCCGCCCGGTGCCGAGCGCCGCCCCGCCGACCAGGCTGAACGGCACGTCGCTGCCCAACTCGGCGCAGATGCCGAGGAGTTCCTCCCGGGAGGCGTGCGTGCCCCACAGCGCGTCACAGGCGAGCAGCGCGCCCGCGCCGTCCGCGCTGCCGCCCGCCATGCCGCCGGCGACGGGGATGTCCTTGGCGATGTGCAGGTGCACGTCGGGCGTACGGCCGTAGCGCGCGGCGAGCGCCTCGGCCGCGCGGGCGGCGAGATTCGTACGGTCGAGGGGGACCTGGTCGGCGTCGGGGCCGTCGCAGGTGACGCGCAGTCCGTCGGGCGAGGGGGTCACGGTGACCTCGTCGTACAGGCCGACGGCGAGGAAGACGTTGGCCAGGTCATGGAACCCGTCGGGACGCGCGGCACCGACCGCGAGCTGGACGTTGACCTTGGCGGGGACGCGGACGGTGACGCTCGCGCTCACTTACTCGGACTCCTTGTGGTGCTGGGCGGGGGGCTGCGGGGGCCGAGTGGCGTGGGCGGCGGGCTCCTGGGGGTGGGCGGCCGCTTCCTTGTGTTCGGCGATGCGTGCGAACTCCTCGACGGTCAGGGCCTCTCCGCGGGCCTGCGGGGAGACGCCGGCCGCGACGAGTGCCGTCTCGGCGGCTGCCGCGGAACCGGCCCATCCGGCGAGCGCGGCCCGCAGGGTCTTGCGGCGCTGGGCGAAGGCCGCGTCGATGACCGCGAAGACCTCGCGCTTCGAGGCGGTGGTCTTGATCGGCTCGGCACGCCGGGTCAGCGCCACCAGGCCGCTGTCGACGTTCGGCGCGGGCCAGAAGACGTTGCGCCCGATGGCGCCGGCCCGCTTGACCTCGGCGTACCAGTTGGCCTTCACCGACGGCACGCCGTACACCCGGGAACCGGGCGCGGCGGCGAGGCGGTCGGCGACCTCCGACTGCACCATGACGAGGGTGCGTTCGATGCTCGGGAAGGTGTCGAGCATGTGGAGGAGGACGGGGACGGCCACGTTGTAGGGGAGGTTGGCGACCAGGGCGGTGGGCGGCGGACCCGGCAGCTCGGCGACGTGCATCGCGTCGGAGTGCACCAGCGCGAAACGGTCGGCGCGCTCCGGCATGCGCGCCGCGATGGTGGCGGGGAGCGCGGCGGCCAGGACGTCGTCGATCTCGACGGCGGTGACGCGGTCGGCGACCTCCAGCAGGGCGAGCGTGAGCGAGCCGAGCCCCGGGCCGACCTCGACGACCACGTCGTCGGGGCGGACCTCCGCGGTGCGGACGATACGGCGGACCGTGTTCGCGTCGATCACGAAGTTCTGGCCGCGCTGCTTGGTGGGGCGCACACCGAGGGCCGCCGCCAGTTCACGGATGTCGGCGGGGCCCAGGAGGGCGTCAGGGGTGGGGCTGCTGCTCACCCGACCAGGGTACGGGGCCGCGGGGACACGCCTCGCCGTGGCCGGACGCGGGCCCCTGGCCGCTCAGCCGTGCAACCGCTCCCCACAGTGCGGCCAAGGACTCGTCCCCTGGCGCACGAACAGCTTCTTCGCCCGCATCGTCTGTTCCGCCGCCGGAGCGTCCTGCGGGCGCCCCTTCCCCCCGAGGTTCCGCCAGGTCTGCGTGTCGAACTGGTACAGGCCGCCGTACGTCCCCGACGAGTCCACCGCGTCCGGCCGTCCGCCGGACTCACACGCCGCCAGGCCCTGCCAGTCCAGCCCGTCCGCACCGCGCACCGTCGTCGGCAGCGGCTTGGTCCCCACCTTCACCACCTGGGTCCGCGGCTCCCGCACCACCTCGGACCTGATCCGCCGCGGCTTCTGCTTGACGCCGTTGACCGTGCGCAGGGAGTACGTGACCCGGCGCAGGCCCGGCTCCCCCGCCCGTTCGACGACCTCCGTGCCCCGGAAGACCTCCGGGTCCTCGACCCGCTCCACGGCGAACGCGATCGCCTCGTCGCGGATCTCCTTCCTGCCGGTGATCCTCAGGACCGTGATGGTCTGCCCGTCGCGCGGGAAGCCCTCCAGCGGGACGGAGGTGGTGTCCTGCCCGCGCAGGGTGATGCCGGCCTGCTCCACGACTTCGCGCACGGTCGCCGCGTTCGTCCGGATGGTGCGGGCCCGCCCGTCCGCCATGACCGTCACCGCGCGCTCGGTGCGCACATCCAGCGCGAGCCCTTCCCGACCGATGCGCCGGGAGCGCGACGTCGACAGATACGCCCCCTCCGCACGCACCCCCAGTTGTTCGAGCGCCCCCTCCACCGTGCGCTCCGTCGTCCACACCTCGCGCCGCTGCCCGTCGAGAGTGAGCCGCACGGGCCGCCCGTAACGCACCGCGATCTCGTCCCCGCTGTCGAGCCGCGCGTCGGGGGAGGGCGCCACCACATCGTGCGCCCCCACCTCCACGCCCTCCTCGGCGAGCAGTTCGGTCACGTCGTCCGCGAAGGTGTGCAGGCTGCGCGGCGTGCCGTCGACGCTCAGCTCGACCGCCTTGTCCTCGGCCACGAACGCGGTCGTCCCGCCCGCGAGGAACGCCACGACCAGCGCCTGCGGAACGAGCCGGCGCATGGACCCCTCGCCGCGCTCGGTCGGCCGCGCCCGGCGCCGGTGCGCGGCCCGCCGACCGCCCCTGGCACGCCGGCCGGACGCGGGCGCCGCCGCCTCGGAGTCCTCGTAGGCGGGCCGGTAGGTGTCCTCGTACGCCGCGTAAGCGTCATGTGCCTCGTATGACTCGTAGCTCTCATGGGTCCCCTGCGTCTCGTACGCGGGTCCATACGTGTCCGCACGCCTCTCGTACGTCCCCCGCAGCCCGTACCCCAGCGTCTGAGCGCTGTACGGGTCGAAGCCGCCGTACGCCGGGGGCTGGTGGGCGGGGCTCGGGCCATACGTCTCGAACTGCGCGTTGCTCACGACGACACGCTCCAGCGGAGGACTCCGGATTTGGGCCCCCAGAACCTAGCGGAGGGTCGGTGACTCTCCAAAGTGACTCGACTACACACAGTAGTTGAGCACTTGGGCGGACCGCGCGAGCGTGATCGGGCGGTTATCGGTCAGTAACCGAAGGCACGTGCCGTGTTCGAGCCGAGTGCCGCCGCCAGCGCGTCCTCGTCGATACCCCGGACGGCCGCCATGGCCCGCACCGTGACCGGAATGAGATACGGCGCGTTGGGCCGTCCGCGGTACGGCACCGGCGTGAGGAAGGGCGCGTCGGTCTCCACGAGGAGCAGCTCCAGCGGGGCCACCGCCACCGCGTCCCGCAGGTTCTGGGCGTTCTTGAAGGTGACGTTGCCGGCGAAGGACATGAAGTAGCCGGCGGCGGCGCAGACCTCGGCCATCTCGGCGTCACCCGAGTAGCAGTGGAACACGGTCCGCTCCGGAGCGCCCTCCTCCTGCAGGACGCGCAGCACGTCCGCGTGGGCGTCGCGGTCGTGGATGACGAGGGCCTTGCCGTGGCGCTTGGCGATCTCGATGTGGGCGCGGAAGGACGCCTCCTGCGCCTCCTTGCCCTCGGGCCCGGTGCGGAAGTGGTCGAGGCCGGTCTCCCCGACTCCCTTGACCTGCGGCAGCGCGGCGAGGCGGTCGATCTCCGCGAGCGCCTCGTCGAGCGCCCGCGCGCCCCCCGGCTCCCGCGCGCCCTGGCGCGACCAGCCGTCCGGGTCCCCGTGCACGATGCGCGGCGCCTCGTTCGGGTGCAGGGCGACGGTCGCGTGCACGGCGTCGTACGCCGCCGCCGTCTCGGCCGCCCACCGCGAGCCGCGTACGTCGCAGCCCACCTGCACGACCGTGGTCACCCCGACCGACGCCGCCTTCGCCAGGGCCTCCTCCACCGTGCCGGACTGCATGTCGAGGTGGGTGTGGGAGTCGGCGACCGGGACCCTGAGCGGTTCGGGGAGGGGCGGGGCCGCGTGCTTGTCGGAGGCGTTCGAAGGCATGTCCCGATCCTACGAAAGGGGCATGCCTTCTCATCCGGCGCTCGGTTCGCCGGCCGGCGCTCAGCTCGCCTTGCGGTGGAAGACGTGCAGGAGATCGGACAGGTGCCAGTGGTGGTGCGGCTGTTCCTCGGCCGCTTCCGCTCCGGGCTGCGCGGGGTGCGACTGCCGGGGTATCGGGCGGGGCCGGTGCAGCGAGTTCTGCACGGAGGCGACCTGCCCGGCGCGCATGATCCGCACGATGTGGCCGTCGCAGTTCTGGCACGTCGGCCGGCTCAGCGGCGACGGGACGACCTGCCCGTCCGCGACGTACATGACGAACTCGTGGCCGTCACCGTCGATGTGGTGCTCTATCTCGTACGACTGCTCCCAACCGTGCCCGCATCGCATGCAGGCGAAGGAATACGACTCGTGGACGACGGCGGTCGCGGCGCTGCGAAGGCCCGTGGTCTGCTGTGCGATCTCGCTCATGCCAGCTCCTGTGGTCCGCTGGTGGGACGGGTTGCGTCCCTGCGTCCAGTGGACTCCTCGGCCGGGGCGAACGCACGGGACCTGTCGAGTGTTTGGACCCCTTTGAACGTTCCTTGCCGCAACGGCCCGGTCGCTTTACCCGCCCATGGGGCGCCCGCTCAGCCGAGATACGCCCTGCTCACACGGTTTTTCACGCCCCGTCACCCGCCCGCGTTCTTCGCCGCCACGACCGCGTCGAAGACCTCCCTCTTCGGCACCCCGGCCGCCGCGGCCACCGCGGCGATCGCCTCCTTGCGCCGCTCCCCCGCCTCCTCGCGCACCCGCACCCGCCGCACGAGCTCCGCGGCGTCGACCTCCTCGGCCCCCTTCGCCGGCGCGCCCTCGACCACCACGGTGATCTCGCCGCGCACTCCCTCGGCCGCCCAGGCCGCGAGCTCCCCGAGCCCGCCCCGCCTGACCTCCTCGTACGTCTTGGTCAGCTCCCGGCACACGGCGGCACGCCGTTCACCGCCGAACACCTCGGCCATCGCGGCGAGCGTGTCGTCGAGCCGGTGCGGTGCCTCGAAGTAGACGAGGGTGCGCCGCTCCTCGGCGACCTCCCTGAGCCGCGACAGCCGCTCGCCCGCCTTGCGCGGCAGGAACCCCTCGAAGCAGAACCGGTCGACGGGCAGCCCCGACAGGGCGAGCGCGGTCAGCACCGCGGACGGCCCCGGCACGGCGGTGACCCGGATGTCCCGCTCGACCGCCGCCGCCACCAGCCGGTACCCGGGATCCGACACCGACGGCATCCCGGCGTCCGTCACCAGCAGCACCCGCGCGCCGCCGAGCAACTCCTGGACCAGCTCCGGCGTACGAGCGGCCTCGTTGCCCTCGAAGTACGACACGACACGCCCCTTGGGCGTCACCCCCAGCCCCTGGGTCAGCCGCCGCAGCCGCCGCGTGTCCTCCGCGGCGATCACGTCGGCCCCGGCCAGCTCCTCGGCGAGCCGGGGCGGCGCGTCCGCGAGGTCGCCGATGGGAGTGCCTGCCAGTACGAGGGTTCCAGTCACGTCCCCCATCCTCGCAGGGACCAGGGGGGACCCTCGCGGGGACCGCGAAGGCCGAGCACAACAGCCGTCGGCGGCGAACGGTTGCGCCCCCTTACCGCACATGCACGGGACTCCCACAGAACGGTTCCCTACGATGGCGCGGTGACCAGTACCGCGTCCTCCATGGACACCCGGCAGGGCCAGGCACCGCACGAGCAGCGGCCGTCGTGGCAGCAGCGGCTGCGCCGATTCGGCTATGCGGCGGCGCCCAGAAGCGACGTACGCGACCGGCTCGTGCCGCCGTATGTCCAGCCCAGCCCGCGGATGTGGCAGTTCCTCGGCGTCCCGCGGCCGCTCGCCGAGCGGATCACGCGCTGGTCGGGCTGGGGCGGCCCGCTGCTGGTGACGCTGCTGGCGGGGGTGCTGCGCTTCTGGAACCTGGGCAGCCCGAAGGCGGTGATATTCGACGAGACGTACTACGCCAAGGACGCCTGGGCCCTCGTCCACCGCGGTTTCGAGGTCGGCTGGGACAAGAAGGCCAACGATCTGGTCCTGAAGATGGGCGACCAGGTCCCGATCCCGACGGACGCGGCGTACGTGGTGCATCCGCCGGTCGGCAAGTACGTCATCGGACTCGGCGAGCTGATGTTCGGGTTCAACCCGTTCGGCTGGCGGTTCATGACGGCGCTGCTCGGCACGCTCGCGGTGCTGATGCTGTGCCGCATCGGCCGACGTCTCTTCCGCTCCACGTTCCTCGGCTGCCTCGCGGGCGCGCTGATGGCGGTGGACGGGCTGGCCTTCGTGATGGCCCGCACCTCGCTGCTCGACGGGGTGCTGATGTTCTTCGTGCTGGCGGCGTTCGGCTGCCTGGTCATCGACCGGGACCGGGCGCGCGCGAAACTCGCGGCCGCCCTGCCGTCCGACGCCCACGGCCGGGTCCGCCCGGACGCGCACATCGCCGAGACCCTGTGGCTGGGGTGGCGTCCCTGGCGGTGGCTGGCGGGTCTGACGCTGGGCCTGGCCATCGGCACCAAGTGGAACGGCCTGTACTTCCTGGCCGCGTTCGGCCTGATGACGGTGGTCTGGGACGTCGGCGCCCGCAAGGTCGCCGGCGCCTCGCGCCCGTACACGGCGGTGCTCAAGCATGACCTGGGCCTCGCCTTCCTCGCGACCGTGCCGGTGGCGGTCGTCACCTACATCGCGTCGTGGACCGGCTGGATCCTCTCGCCGGCCGACGGCACCGGCGGCTACTACCGTGACTGGGCCACCGCCAACGGCCGCAGCAGCGACTGGTCGTGGCTGTTCCCCGACTGGTGGCTCAGCCTGTGGCATTACGAGAACCGGGTGTACGAGTTCCACGTCGGCCTGTCGTCGCCGCACACCTATCAGTCCAACCCGTGGAGCTGGATCGTCGACGGCCGTCCGGTGTCGTACTTCTACGAGTCCCCGCTGCCCGGCAAGGACGGCTGCCCCGTCGACGCGGGCGAGAAGTGCGCGCGCGAGGTGCTGGCGATCGGCACGCCACTGCTGTGGTGGGTGGCCGCGTTCGCGATCCTGTACGTCCTGTGGCGCTGGCTGCTGCGTCGCGACTGGCGGGCCGGGGCGATCGCCTGCGGGGTCGCGGCCGGCTACCTCCCCTGGTTCCTCTACCAGGAACGCACGATCTTCTTCTTCTACGCCGTCGTCTTCCTGCCGTTCCTCTGTCTCGCCGTGGCCATGCTCCTCGGCGCGATCATCGGCCCACCCCGGACCGGCGAGACCCGCCGGGTCGCGGGGGCCACGGGCGCGGGCGTACTGGTGCTGCTGATCGCCTGGAACTTCATCTACTTCTGGCCGATCTACACCGGCACGGCGATCCCGATCGACGACTGGCGGGCGCGGATGTGGCTGGACACCTGGGTCTGACCCGACCCACGGGTCTCCCCGGCCCGGCGCCGGGCCGGGGAGACCACGGGTCCGCTAGCCGCGGCAGAGGTTGATCTTCGAGCAACCGCGGTCGTAGGGGTTGGCCTGCTGCCCCTGGTGGTTGCTGCCCGCGATGGTCCCCCACCGCATCGCGTCGTAGCTGATGTAGCCGTTGGCCGACACCTTGGTGGGCTCCGGCTGAGCGGCCGACGCGCTGTACGCGCCCGCGCCGACCAGAAGGGCGGCGGTGGCGGCGACGAACGCGGCCACGCCCTTACGGCGCAGAGCAACGATGTTCCTGCTCACGTGGTACCTGCTTTCTCTTGCTTTTTCTTGTCTGCTCACCACCCGACCGCGCCCCTCGAGTAGGTGCGATTCGGTTCTTGGTCGCAAACCCCCCTGAAGTGAGCGACTCAAGTTGAACAGGGCGCCGGTAAGCACCCGGACAAGAAAAGGGAAAGGGGAACACAAGAGAGGGCCAGCATTTGTACAAAGCACGGTCAGTTTCAATACCGGCGCGTTGCGTCGCGAATTCGAAGGGCACCCCAGAGTAAAGGTTGTAAAACTCTAAACCAAGTTCTGGCCGCCAGACACCACCCGTTCGTATCCGGGTCACTTCCGCGCCAAGCGAAGGAAAACTTTTCTCCCGGTCTCCACTTCCGGCACATACAGTGCGGGGGACGAACCGGGAGGGGATCATGGCCAAGGGGGTCAAGGCCGCCGTCATAGGCGGCGTGTTCGCTGTGATGGTGGGTGGGGCCGGGTACGGCGCGTACAACATCATGTCCGCGCTCGACGGGGGCGGGGCGACGGGCGCGGGCGGCGGGCCGGCGCCGGTGCGGTCCGGGCCGCCGAGCGCGGACGAGGTCAAGGAGACGACGGCCAAGTTCTTCGCGGCCTGGGAGAAGGGGCAGGCGGCGCAGGCGGCGTCGTACACGAACAACGACGCGGCCGCCGAGCCGCTCCTGAGGTCGTTCGGCGAGGCCGCGCACATCACCGGCGTGACGATCACGCCCGGTGCGGCGAAGGGCGACACGGTGCCCTTCACGGTGAAGGCGAAGGTCACCTACGAGGGCAGGTCCAAGCCGCTCGGCTACAAGAGCGAGCTCACCGTCGTCCGCGGCCTCACCACCGGGCGGGCCCTCGTCGACTGGCAGCCGGCCGTGGTCCATCCGGAGCTGAGGAAGGGCGACACCCTCGTCACCGGCGAGGCGGCGAGCCCGCCGATCGAGGCCGTCGACCGCAACGGCGCGGTGCTGACGAAGCAGAAGTACCCCTCGCTCGGCCCGGTCCTGGACACACTGCGCGAGAGATACGGCGACAAAGCCGGCGGTGAGCCCGGAATCGAGCTGGCGATACGTCACGCCGACGAGTCGCCGGACACCTCGCTGCTGACCCTCGCCAAGGGCAGGGCGGGCAGGCTGGAGACGACGCTCAGCGCGAGTGTGCAGGCGGCGGCCGAGAAGGCGGTGAAGCGGTACGCCGAGTCCTCGGTGGTGGCCCTCAAGCCGAGCACCGGCGAGGTGCTGGCGGTGGCCAACCACCGCGACGACGCCTTCAACGCGGCCTTCGAGGGCCGTGTCGCCCCCGGCTCCACGATGAAGATCATCACCGCGGCGATGCTCATCGACAACGGCGTGGCCTCCATGAACGGCCCGGCTCCCTGCCCGCCCACCGCCACCTGGCAGAGCCAGACCTTCAAGAACCTCACGGGCCTGCGGCCCGACGAGAGCGCGAACGCCACCCTCGCCAACGCCTTCGCGCGCTCCTGCAACACCGCCTTCATCAAGCTCATCGACGAGGAGCCGCTCACGGACGCCTCGCTGACCGCCGAGGCCGAGGAGCGCTTCGGGCTGCGCGGGGACGACTGGAAGACCGGCATCACGTCCTTCGACGGCAGCGTCCCCGCCTCCACCGGCCCGGACCGCGCGGCCAACGCCATCGGGCAGGGCCAGGTCCAGATGAACCCGCTGAACATGGCGTCGGTGACGGCCACCGCGATCACGGGCCGGTTCCGGCAGCCGTATCTCGTCGCGCCCGAGCTCGACGACCGGCGGCTCGCCACCGCCGAGGGGCTGAGGGCGAGTACCGCCGCCCAGCTCAAGCAGATGATGCGGCTGACCGCGACGTCCCCGCAGGGCACCGCCGTGCGGGCCATGGCCGGGCTGAGCGGTGACATCGGCGCCAAGACCGGTTCCGCCGAGGTCGCCGGAAACGCCACCTCCGACAGTTGGTTCACCGGCTTCCGCGATGACGTGGCGGCCGCGGCCATGTCCCAGCAGGGCGGCCACGGCAGCGACGCGGCGGGGCCGATTGTCGCAGCCGTGCTACGAGCGTCCGGCTGAAGTCACCCCGGGCGGCGCGGGACCCTAGTGTGGTCGTCGTCGTTATGGGTGAGGGCAGCGGGGCGGCGGGGACCCCTGGGATGTGGCGAGGGAACGGAAAGCAGTGGGCAACAGAAAGCGCGTCGCCGAGCGACGGAAGACCAACCCCGCCGTGCTCGGCGGGATGATCGCCGTGGTCGTCGGCGGCGCCGGGTTCGGCGTCTACGCCCTGTACGGCGGCGGAGCGTCGGCCGACAGCCGTACGCCGGCGGCCTCGTCCGCCGACGCCAAGGCGAAGAAGGTCAAGTCCGGCCCGCTGTCGGCCAAGGAGGTCACCACCGCGGCCGAGACGTTCCTCACCGCCTGGCAGCAGGGCGAGGTGACCGCGGCGGCCGCCGCCACGGACGACACCGACGCCGCGAAGACCCTGCTGACCGGCTACGCCAAGGACGCCCACATCAAGGACGTCACCCTCACCGCGGGCACCCGCACCGGCGACACCGTGCCCTTCTCCGTGAAGGGCACGGTGTCGTACAAGGGCACCAGCAAGCCGGTGGCGTACGACAGTTCGCTGACCGTCGTCCGGCGGGCCGCGGACGGTGAGCCGCTGGTCGAGTGGCACTCCGCGATCGTCCACCCCGACCTGAGGGACGGCGACCGGCTCGTCACCGGTGAGTCCGGCACCCCGCCGGTCAAGGCGCTCGACCGGGACGGCGGCGAACTGACCGAGGACGCGTACCCGTCACTGGGCTCGGTCCTGGACGGGCTGCGCGAGAAGTACGGCAAGAAGGCCGGCGGCAAGCCGGGCGTCGAGCTGCAGGTGGTCCGCGGCGAGGCGTCCAAGAAGGCCGAGCTGTCCGACAAGACCCTGCTGGAGCTGAGCAAGGGCACGCCGGGCACGGTGAAGACGACGCTGAGCCCGACCTTGCAGGCCGCCGCCGAGAAGCAGGTCGCCGCGAAGGCGAAGGCGTCGGTGGTCGTGCTGCGCCCGTCGACCGGCGAGATCCTGGCGGCCGCGAACTCCTCGCACGGCTTCAACATCGCCTTCCAGGGCTCCCTCGCCCCCGGCTCCACCATGAAGGTCATCACCTCGTCGCTGCTGATCGAGAAGGGCCTGGCGTCGGCGGACGAGAAGCATCCCTGCCCGAAGTACTTCACGTACGGCCACTGGAAGTTCCAGAACGACGACAAGTTCGAGATCAAGGACGGCACGTTCAAGGCGAGCTTCGCCCGCTCCTGCAACACGGCCTTCATCAGCCAGGCCCCCGAACTGGACGACGACAGCCTCACCAAGCAGGCCCAGCAGGTCTTCGGCCTCTCCCTCAACAACTGGTCCGTCGGCGTCCCGACCTTCGACGGCTCCGTCCCGGTCCAGTCCCAGGCCCAGATGGCGGCCTCGCTCATCGGCCAGGGCGGGGTGCGGATGAACCCGCTGAACATGGCGTCGGTCTCGGCGACGGTCAAGGCGGGCACCTTCAAGCAGCCGTACCTGGTCTCCCCGGAGTTCGACGGGCGGCAACTGGCGACGGCCTCGCGCACCATGTCGGGGGCCACGCTCTCCCAGCTGCGCGAGCTGATGGCCTACACGGCGGCCTACGGGACGGCGGCCGAGGCGATGGCCGGGGTCACCGGCGACGTCGGCGCGAAGACCGGCTCGGCGGAGGTCGACGGGCAGAAGAAGCCGAACGGCTGGTTCACCGCGTACCGGGGCGACCTGGCCGCGGCGGGCGTGGTCCAGGCGGCCGGCCACGGCGGAGAGACGGCGGGACCGATCGTGGCGGCGCTGCTGAAGGCGGGCGGCTGAAGGCCGGAGGCTGGACCGGAGGCTGAGGACCGGAGGCTGAAGACGGGCGGCCGAGCCTCAGCGCGCCATGGGCGCGGCGGCCAGATACGTGCGCCGCAGGAACCTCATCAGGGCCTTGGTCTCGAACTGCACGACCGCGACCCCCTGCTCGGAGTGGAACTCCACCACGGCCTGCACCCGCCCGCACGGCCACACACGTATCTCTCCGCTCCCGGCGGGGGCGCGCAGCCCCTGTTCCAGCAGGGAGCGTGAGAACGTCCACTCATGTGCCTCGCGCCCGGGCAGCCGGATCCGCACCGAGCGCGGGTCGGTCTCGGGGTCGTAGCGCAGGATCACGGGCACGGCGTCCTGCTCCTCGGCCAGGATGTCCGCGTCCGTGACGATATGGGCTCGCGCGTACTGTTCGACTACAGACATCGGACGACCCTTTCACCCTGCGTGACCTACGCGAAAGTCGTGCATCCGTTCCCCCTCCAATGTCGCATATCTTCCGGAAAGCGCTCCCTGGGGCCGCCGTATCTCACATCTGCGATACACGAGCTCCTCGCTCTTGCAAGGCGTTCGCATCAAGCCACTATCATCGAGCGGTGCACGTACCTGACGGATTCATAGACGCCCCGACCTCGCTGGCGACCGGAGTGGTCGCCGCCGGCGCGGTCGCCGTGAGCCTGCGCGGCGCGCGCCGTGAGCTGGACGAGCGGACGGCGCCGCTGGCCGGCCTGGTGGCGGCGTTCATCTTCGCGGTGCAGATGCTGAACTTCCCGGTCGCGGCCGGGACCAGCGGGCATCTGCTCGGCGGTGCCCTGGCCGCGATACTCGTGGGCCCCTACACGGGCGCGCTGTGCATCTCCGTCGTCCTGCTCATGCAGGGCATCCTCTTCGCGGACGGCGGCCTCACCGCGCTCGGCGTGAACATCACCAACATGGCGATCGTCGGCGTCGTCGTCGCCTACGCCGTCTTCCGTCTCCTGGTGAAGGTCCTGCCGAGGACCCGGCGCTCGATCACCGCCGCCTCCTTCGTCGCCGCACTGGTGTCGGTGCCGGCCGCGGCGCTCGCGTTCACACTCCTGTTCTGGATCGGCGGCACCACCGACGTCCCGATCGGCAAGGTCGCCACCGCCATGGTCGGCGTCCACCTCCTGATCGGCATCGGCGAGGCGGCGATCACCGCGCTGACGGTCGGCGCCGTCGTCGCCGTGCGCCCGGACCTCGTGTACGGCGCCCGCGATCTGCACCGGCCGCTCAAACTGCGGGTCGGCGACGCACTCGTCGACGCTCCGGCGCCCGAGGCGGCGCGGCCGGTCGCGGCCCGGACCTCTCGCCGCACCCTGTGGATCAGCGGCCTGGTCACCTCCCTCGTCCTCGCCGGATTCGTCAGCTTCTACGCCTCCGCCAGCCCCGACGGTCTGGAGAAGGTCGCCGAGGACAAGGGCTTCGCCGAGTCCGCCGAGGAGCACGCGAACGCCGACTCGCCGCTCGCCGACTACGGCGTCAAGGACATCGACGACGCCCGTCTGTCCGGCGGTCTCGCCGGCGTGATCGGCGTCGGCGCCACGGTGGTCGCGGGCAGCGCGGTCTTCTGGGCGGTGCGCCGGCGCCGTGCGGACGAGGGGGCCGACACCGCGCCCACGAGCCCCGGCGTCTGACATGGGAGCAGGGCACGCGCACCGGCTCTACCGGCACGGCCACTCGCCCGTGCACGCCCTGCCCCCGCACACCAAGCTCGCGGCGGTCTTCGCCTTCGTGGTGGTCGTGGTCTCGACACCGCGGGAGGCGATGTGGGCGTTCGGCCTGTACGCCGTGCTGCTCGCGCTGGTCGCGTGTGTCGCGCGCGTGCCCGCCGGTTTCCTGCTCAAGCGGCTGCTGATCGAGGTGCCGTTCGTCGCGTTCGCGGTGCTGATGCCGTTCGTGGCGGAGGGCGAGCGGGTCGAGGTGCTGGGCATGTCGCTGAGTGTCGGCGGGCTGTGGGGCGCCTGGAACGTGCTCGCCAAGGGGACCCTGGGCGTCGCCGCCTCCGTCCTCCTCGCCGCCACGACCGAGCTGCGTGAACTCCTGCTCGGCCTCCAGCGGTTGCGGCTTCCGCCGCTCCTCGTGCAGATCGCCTCCTTCATGATCCGGTACGGCGATGTCATCACCGACGAGATGCGGCGCATGCGCATCGCGCGGGAGTCGCGCGGCTTCGAGGCGAGGGGCGTGCGGCACTGGGGCGTCCTCGCGAAGTCGGCGGGCGCGCTGTTCATCCGGTCCTACGAGCGCGGCGAACGCGTGCATCTGGCCATGGTCAGCCGCGGGTACGCCGGTTCGATGCCGGTGATCGACGAGGTGACCGCGTCCCGGGCGCAGTGGTCGTACGCCCTCGCGCTCCCGTTCACCGCCCTCCTCGTCTGCGTGTTGGGATGGACCCTGTGAGTACCCCCGCGAGTACCCCTGCGAGTACCCCTGTGAGCGCCGCTTCCCTGGAGGTCTCCGGCCTCGCCTTCGCCTACCCCGACGGCCACCAGGCGCTGTTCGGCGTGGACTTCTCGGTCGCGCGCGGTGAGCGGGTCGCGCTGCTCGGGCCGAACGGCGCCGGCAAGACGACCCTCGTGCTGCACCTCAACGGCATCCTGAGCGGCGGGGTGGGCAGCGTGCGGGTGGCCGGGCTGTCCGTGGACAAGAAGAACATGGCCGAGATCCGGCGCAAGGTCGGCATCGTCTTCCAGGACCCGGACGACCAGCTGTTCATGCCGACCGTGCGCGAGGACGTGGCGTTCGGACCGGCGGCGGCCGGGATCAAGGGGCCCGAGCTGGAGGAGCGGGTCGACCGGGCCCTGGAGCGGGTCGGCATGGCGGACTTCAAGGACCGGCCCCCGCACCACCTCTCCTTCGGCCAGCGGCGCCGGGTCGCGGTGGCGACCGTGCTGGCGATGGAGCCGGAGATCCTCGTCCTGGACGAGCCCTCCTCCAACCTCGACCCCGCCTCCCGCCGTGAACTGGCCGACATCCTGCGGGCGTTGGACGTCACCGTCCTGATGGTCACGCACGACCTGCCCTACGCCCTGGAGCTGTGCCCGCGCTCGCTGATCCTGAGCGAGGGCGTGATCGCCGCGGACGGGAGGACGGCGGAGCTGCTGGCGGACGACGAGCTGATGCGGGCGCATCGCCTGGAGCTGCCGTTCGGCTTCGACCCTCGCTCCGTGACAATGGGCGCGTGACGAACGAGGAGCCGACGGGCGAGGAACCGCAGACGAGCGAGGTACCGCAGACGAGCGAGCAGTCCGGGGACGAGGGCTCGCTGCTGCTGGACGAGCAGCTCTGTTTCGCGCTGTACGCCGCTCATCGCGCGGTGACGGCCGTGTACCGCCCGCTCCTCGACGAGCTCGGGCTCACCTACCCGCAGTACCTGGTCCTGCTGGTGCTGTGGGAGCGCGGTGAGTCGACGGTCAAGGAGCTGGCGGCGGCGCTGCGACTCGACTACGGCACGGTCTCCCCGCTGCTCAAACGGCTGGAGTCGACGGGCCTGGTGCGACGTGAGCGGTCGGCGCGCGACGAGCGGTCGGTGCTCGTCGCGCTGACGGAGCGTGGGCAGGAGCTGCGGGGGCGCGCGGCGTGCGTGCCCGGCGCGCTGCTCGCGGCGACGGAGCTCGGTATGCCGGAAGTCGCCCGGCTGCGCGCGGAGTTGGTGCGACTGGCGGACAAGGCGGAGGCCGCCGCGAACCGGGCCCGCTGATCTCGGGTTACCCACGGTTTCCACCCCCTGGTAAGCGGTGTCTTCCTACCAGCAAGTACCTTGTGCACGATGTACTTGTGCGCCCACGCGACGGAGCCGCACAGTGATACAGCTTCTGGGGGAGGGCCAACCATGACCGCCGAGGGCGCCACCGTCGACACCCGTCCGACGAAGATCGTGTACGTCGCCGAGGCCACCGCGCACGGGGGCCGGGACGGCCATGTGACCAGCCAGGACGGCCAGCTCGCGCTGAAGGTCGCGATGCCGCCGGAGCTGGGCGGCGACGGCAACGGCACCAACCCCGAGCAGCTGTTCGCCGCCGGCTACAGCTCCTGCTTCCACAACGCGCTGATCCTGGTCGGCAACCGCGAGGGCTACGACCTCACCGGGTCCACGGTCGCCGCGAAGGTCGGCATCGGCCCCAACCAGCACCGCGGCTACGGCCTCGCGGTCGCCCTCAGCGTCTCGTTGCCGGTGCTGGACGCGGACATCGCCGCCAAGCTGGTGGACGCCGCGCACGAGGTCTGCCCGTACTCCAACGCGACCCGCGGCAACATCGACGTCACGATCCTGCTGGGCTAGCGAGACGTCGGCCACACATCGGAATCGCAGGCGCTGCCCCCATGTTGGACTGACTGTCGCAGGCGCATCGGACACCGGACGGTCAGTCGCAGAGGGAGCACGGGCGTGGACGTGAACGGCACAGTGGCCGAGGGCTTCGAGCCGGTCAGGGAGGCGTTCGTACGGAACTTCGCCACGCTCGGGGAGCGGGGCGCCGCCGTCGCCGTGTACCGGGACGGGCGCAAGGTCGTCGACCTGTGGGCCGGCACGCAGGACGTCGACGGCACGCTGCCCTGGCGGCACGGCACCGCGCAGATCGTGCGCTCGGCAACCAAGGGCGTCGCCGCCGCCGTACCCCTGATCCTGCATCAGCGCGGGGAGCTGGACCTGGACGCTCCGGTGGGCGAGTACTGGCCGGAGTCCAAGGCGCACGGCAAGGAACGACTGCTGGTGCGGCACGTGCTGAACCACCGCTCCGGGCTGCCCGTCCTCGACCGCCCGCTCACACCCGAGGAGGCGCTGGACCCGCGCAACGGCCCCGAGGCGGTGGCCGCGCAGGCGCCCGCGTGGGAACCGGGCACCGACCACGGCTACCACGCGCTGACGTACGGCTGGCTGCTGGACGAGCTGGTGCGGCGGGTGACGGGGCGATGGGCCGGCGAGTGGATCGCGGCGGAGATCGCCGGCCCGCTCGGCGCGGACCTGTGGCTGGGGCTGCCGGAGGCGGAGGCGGGCCGGGTGGGGCGGGCCGGCCGGGTCGAGGGGCCCGAGCCGGCGGGTGGGCTGCGTGCGCGTCCGAAGCGCTCGGTCACCGAGGCGTACGAGGACCCGGGCTCCCTCACCCGCCGCGCGTTCGCCGCGATCACCCCCTTCCCCGACCAGAACGACCCCGCCTACCGGGCCGCCGCCCTCCCCGCGACGAACGGCATCGCGACGGCCGACGGTCTGGCCCGTTTCTACGCGGCGCTGATCGGCGACGTCGACGGCGTACGGCTGTTCGACCCGGCGACGGTGGAGCTGGCCCGCGCCGAGGAGTCGGCGGGCCCGGACCGCGTGCTGGTCGTCAACACCCGCTTCGGCCTCGGCTACATGCTCCACGGCACCGCGTCCCCCTTGCTGGGACCGGGCTCCTTCGGCCACCCCGGCCGCGGCGGCGCCCTCGGCTTCGCCGACCCGGACACGGGGATCGCGTTCGGCTATGTGACGAACGGCTTCCGCAAGACCGTGACGGCGGATCCGAGGGCGCAGGGACTGATACGGGCGGTGCGGGCGTCGCTCGGCGGGGCCTAGGGCCTGTTGCGAAAGTGGCGTCGTCGCCCGAAGGGCGGCCGCGCAACAGGCCCCTAGCCGTCGAGGACGGCGGCTCACACGTGGATCGGGTGCGAGGTGCGCCCGGACGCCGCGTCGATCTCGCTGTGCGCCTTGGTGAGCATCTGCATCGCGAGCTCGTTCAGTGCGCGGGCCCCGGCGATCTCCTCACCGACCCGCGGCTGATTGGAGTCGGTGTGGTGCCGTGTGGCGTGCCCGTGGGCCCGTACCTCGGTGCCGTCGGGCAGGCGCACCAGCGCGACCGCCCGCGTGTGCTGGTCGTCCTCCTGGAACTCCAGCTCGACATGCCATCCCACTGCGGTGTGCATCATGACGATCACCTCCGGAAGACCTGCTTCCAGGGTGCGCCTCGGAAGGGCCCGCCGACTAGTCGGGCTCGGCGAACTCCTCGGATCGCGGCGCGGGTCCGGACGGCTTGGTGCGGGCGACCCGGCTCACCGAGCTCGGCAGGCCCAGCGGTCAGCGGTCAGCGGTCAGCGGCGCCCCGCCGCCGACTCCCACGGCATCTCGGGATCAGTGAGACTCGGCACACTCACTGTGATGACCGCCTTCGCCCTGCTTCCATGGAGATGTCGCGTTTCATGGAGCTGTCGCGCGCCGGTGGACCTGGCCCAGCCGCCACCGCCACCTCCCTCGCCAACCACCCGGGCCGCATCGAGGACATGCGCTGCTGCTTCTCCGCCCACCTGCCCGCTCTCGCGGCCCTGTCGGCCTTCCCCGGCCCCTGCGAGGTGCTGCGCTCCGGCGCGCGCCTGGCCCCCGCCCTGCTGCGGTCGGCCTCCGCCGCCGTGCAGCGGGCGCGCTCCCACCACCCCGACGCCCTGGCCGCCGTCAACCTCGAACTGGTCACCCTGACCGAGGACCGCGCCGTCATCACCTGGTACACCGGGATCCCCGGGACCAACGACGGCTTCGGCCACCCCCTGCCCGCGATCACCGAGGGCGAGGTCGTCTACGGCACCCACCCCACCCGGCTCAACCGCACCGCGGCCGAGGGCGTGCCGACCGCCCACCACCAGGTCGAGCTCACGGACCTGGAGCCGGGGCAGACGTACTACTACCAGGCTCGCTCACGGGGCGTGGCCGCCACGCCGACCCCGCTGCACCTGGTGCGCGGCAACGCGGTGGGCACGTCGACGTTCGGGTTCGGCACGGGCGGCGGACCGTACTCCTTCACCACACCGCAGCCCCCGCCCGGCCGGCACCTGCTGTCGGTCGCGCTCTGCAACGACCTGCACCTCGGCGAGACCACCGCGGGCCTCGTGGGCGGCCTGCCTCTGCCGCGCGGGGTGTCGCAGCAACCGGGGCGCGCGCCGTATCCGGAGCTGATGAGCCGGGCGCTGGTCGAGGAGGCCCGGCGGCGCGGGGCGGACCTGCTGCTGGCCGGGGGCGACATCTCGGCCGGCGGGTCGGCGCACGATCTGGGCGAGGCCCGGCGGATCCTGGACGGGTTCGGCACGCACGGGCGGGACTACTTCGTCGTACGCGGCAATCATGACCGCTCCAGGAACGACAGCTGGGGGAACGACGGCTGCGGGGACAGCGCCTTCCGCACCGCGTTCCCGGCCGGGGGCGACGGGCCGGGGTACTTCGCCCGTGACCTCGGCGGGCTGCGGATCATCGGCCTCGACACCTACGACAAGCCCGGCAACGGCGCCGACGCCGGCGGGCTCGGGCCCGAGCAACTGGCGTGGTTCCGGGCGCGGTTGAGGGAGGCACCGGATCAGCCGACCCTCGTCTTCGGCCACCATCCGCTGACCGTACGGGACTCCGTGTTCCCGGTGACGCGCGGCCACTGCCTGGAGCGCCGCCAGGCCCGCGCCGTCGTCGACGCCTACGCCTCCGCGCCCGGCGTCTTCCTCCACCACGCGGGCCATACGCACCGCAACAAGCGCACGGTGCTGGTGCGTGCCCCGCACGTCACCCAGCAGGAGGTGGCCGCCGCCAAGGAGTACCCGGGCGGTTTCACCCTGCTGCGCATCCACTCCGGCGGCTACGCCCTCAACCACTACAAGGCCGGCGACGCCGCGGCCCGGCAGTGGAGCGAGCGCAGCCGACGGGTCGCCGCGGGTCTGTGGCCGCACCACGCCCTGGGCCGTTCGGTCACCGACCGCAACAGCGTGACGGCGCACGACCTGTCCGGCGTCACACGACTGTCACCCGCGGCGTGCACCTCGTAGCGGCCTAGAACAACGCCTCCAGCCCGCCGATCAGCGGCAGTGGGGCGAACACCATGACCAGCGCTGTCACCGCCAGCCCCGGCCGGATGTCCCGCTTGCCCAGGAAGCCCGACACCGCGGCGACGGGCGGGAGGACGCACAGCACCAGGAAGCTCCAGTGCCAGCCCTCCTCGTTCGTGAGGAAGATCAGGAGGGCCAGGTACACGGGGACGGCCATCGCGGACATCATCCGCGCGCGGGAGAGGAATTGCTCAAGGCTCTCGCCCGAGTAGGGGAAGGAGGGCATCTCAGGAGACCACCTGGTTGTCGTAGCCGGCGGAGCTGGCCTCGGGGAAGCCGTCGGCCGCCGAGAAGCCGTTGACCGCCACGGACATCGCCGCCCCGAGCGTGGTGATGGCCAGCATGGTCGCGTCGAACGCCTTCACCAGAGCGGCGAACCTCTGAATGATCATGACGGCCTGCGCCGCGGCCAGGGCGAACATGGCGACGGACGCCGCCTGCCCGCCGATCGGGATGGCGTTGACCGCCGTGGCCGCGGCCATGTTGGCCATCCAGATGATCGCCATGTCGGCGATGAAGACGACCCCGGCCTTCAGGATTTCGGCGAGCTGGAACACCTCCTGCGCCGCCGCGTTGTAGCAGGACTTCAGGGAATCGAAGGTCTCCTTGAAGTCGGCGAGTTTCTTGCTGAACTCGTCGAAGTAGACCTTCGCGGCGTCGTAGGCGTTGCCCTCCCAGGTCACGCCGACGTTTGTGGTGCCCTTCTTCAGGTTCGCGGCCACCGCGTCGCAGAACGAGCCGAGCTTTCCCCAGACTTCGGCGCAGTCCTTGTATGTGTTCCAGTCACCCAGAACCCAGTTGTTGATCTCGCCGAAGATGTCGACGCCGAAGAGGAGCTTCACCGCCTCCACGGCCACGGTCGACGGGCTGCCCAGGTCCATGATGGTGCCGAGGGTCTTCTGGACCGGGTTCATGTTGTATTCGTCGACGTGTCCCTGGGCGTACTTGACCAGCGGGTTGTCGCTGTCCCCCTCGGGCTTCTTCAGGAGGCCGGAGGCGTCCTGCGCATCGGCGAAGTCGCTTCCGTTGCCGCCTGCGGACGGTGCGCCCCCGCCCCCCTTGGAGCCCGGGTAGGTGGCGTCCATCTTCGCGGCTTCTTCCGCGTCCGTCTCACGGTAGTACTTGGCGGACTTGGACAGTTCCGTCCGCGAGGAGTTGAGGACGCTCTGTACTTTCCCCAGGGCCTTCTTGGCGGAGTCCACGTACTGGTCGTGGTCCCCTGCGACGAGATCCCAGAGTTGCCCTCCGACCGCCTTGTCGATCTGTGTGTTGTTGCTCGCGAACTCCACGGCCTTGGCGGCGTCGTCGGCGCCCCGCCCGACGAGCGAGGCGAAGCCCTGGATGGCATCCGGTTCTACTCGAAAACCCACGGTTGGTTCCCCGCCCCCGTCAGTACAGTGACCAGCCCCGGCCGTCGTGCCGGGACTTGTTGCTGCCGCCCTTGTCCGGCGCCGCGCGTCGTTCCTCGTCGATCTGTTCCTGCTCCGCCGCGATCAGACGCCTGCCCTCGGCGGCCAACTCCTCGCGCTGGGCCTCGGAGAGCGAGGCCCACTTCTCCGCCATGGGGGCCGCCTGCTCGATCAACTGGTCGGCGTACGCGGACACGTTCGCCGCGTCCCGCAGGCCGGCCCGCCCGGAGAGGACCTCCTGCGCCATCTCCTTCAGGGCGTCGCCGCCGTGCCCCGCGGCGAGGGTCTCCAGGGACTTGCGCAGCAGTCTCGCCTGCGCCGGGTCGCCCTGGGACATCTCCAGGAGTTCGGAGTCGTCGAATTGCTTGCCCGAGTCCGGACTCTCGGCCACATGTCCTCCTTTGGGCAGATCACAGATGCCGTCCCGTGTGAATCTAGGGTGCCTGGACCGACACCGTCGATGCCCTGGAATCACAGATCCGTCACAGACCCCGCGCGTGGCGGAGGCGTCGGCGTGATCCGAACGACAGGCCCTAGCCCGCGTGCAACATCATCCCGATCCCCACCACCACCAGCGCCGCCGCCGCGATCCGGGGCGCACCGAACCGCTCCTTGAAGAACACGGCCCCGATGGCGGCCCCCACGATGATCGAGGACTCCCGCAGCGCGGCGATCGGCGCCAGCTCCGCCTTCGTCTGCGCCCACAACACCAGCGCGTACGCGGCGACGGACAGCGCGGCGCCGAGCAGGCCGAGGGCGGCGAACGGGCGCAGGACGGCCACGGTTCGGCCACGCCAGCGCCAGACGGCGTACGCCGGAATCGCGAGGCCCTCCACCACCATCAGCCAGGCGATGTAGCCGAGGGAGGACCCGGAGGCCCGTACGCCGAGCCCGTCGATCACGGTGTACGCAGCGATGCTCAGCCCGGTCGCCAACGCGGCGCCGATCGCCGCCCAGTCGGGCCGGTGCCCGCGCAGCCCCCACAGGGCGACGCCGGTGAGTCCCGCACAGGAGAAGGCGATCCCGGCGGCGGCCCACCCGTCCGGCACCTCGTGCGCGACGACGGCGGCGAGCACGGCGACGACGAGCGGCGCGCTGCCACGTGCGAGGGGGTAGGCCAGCCCGAAGTCTCCGAGCCGGAAGGACTTCATGAGCAGCACGAAGTAGACGATGTGGACGAGGGCGGAGGCCAGCAGATACGGCCATGCCTTCGCCGCCGGGAACGCCGCGAAGGGCGCGAGGGCCGCGCCGATCAGCACCCCGCCGCCGGCTATCAACGTGAACGCCACCAGCTTGTCGGTGATCCGGTGGGCGATGGCGTTCCAACTGGCGTGCGTGACCGCCGCCAGCAGAACGGCGGCGGTGACCAGCGGGGTCACGAAGTCGGCGGCTGCGGCTGCTCGCGCACGTCCACCACGGTGGCGCCGGCGTGCACGACGAGGTCCTCGGGCGCCATGGGGAACACGGCGTGCGGGTTGCCCGCGGCGGCCCACACGACCTCGTGCTCCAGCAGCGACCGATCGGCGAGCACCCGCGTCTTGGTACGGTGCCCGAAGGGCGGTACGCCCCCGATGGCGTACCCGGTGCTCTCCCGTACGACGTCCGCCTTGGCCCGCGTGACCTTCTCGACGCCGAGCTCCTCGCGGACGAGGTCCACGTCGACCCGCGAGGCCCCGTCCATCAGCACCAGCACCGGCGCCCCGTCCGCCGCGAAGATCAGCGACTTGCAGATCTGACTCAGCTCGCACCCGATCGCGGCGGCGGCCTCGGCGGCGGTACGGGTCGCGTCCGGGAACCGGCGGATCCGCCCGTGCAGCTCGCTGAGCCCCAACTCTTCGAGTGCCTCGGCGAAAAGGGGATGGGCTCCGGAGGCACCGGTCCGGTCAGGCTCGTCGGTCGTCGTCATGCACGGCACGCTAGCGGCGCGTGTACGGCACACGCGAACAGGTTTCGGCCGGCGCTGGGGTCCGGGAAGGGAAGCCGGTGAGGGCATCCCGTCCCCACGGAGCCGTCACCGGCCGGTCTGCTCAAGGGCGGCTGGTCAGACGCGCGCCAGTGCGCGGTCCTCGTCGGGGTCGGTGTTCTTCCCCGTTTCCGCCCGCGCCCGCAGGCCCTCGCCCTCCACATCCACGTTCGGCAGGGCGCGGTCCAGCCACTTCGGCAGCCACCAGGCCCGCTTGCCGAGCAGGGCCAGGACCGCCGGGACGACGGCCATCCGCACGACGAAGGCGTCGAAGAAGACCGCGATCGCCAGGCCGAAGCCGATCATCTTGACCATGGACTCGGACGAGCCGATGAAGCCCGCGAAGACCGCCATCATGATCACGGCCGCGGCCGTGACGACCCTCGCGCCGTGCTTGAAGCCGGTCACCACCGCCTGGCTCGGCTTCTCGCCATGGACGTACGCCTCGCGCATCCGCGTCACGAGGAACACCTCGTAGTCCATCGCCAGGCCGAAGACCACGCCGACCATGAAGATCGGCATCATGGACATCACCGGGCCGGTCTCCTCCACGCCCATGAGGCCCGCGAGCCAGCCCCACTGGAAGACCGCGACCACCGCGCCGAGTGCCGCCATGACGCTCAGCAGGAAGCCGAGCGCCGCCTTCAGCGGGACCAGGATCGAGCGGAAGACCAGGATCAGCAGGAGGAAGGCCAGGCCCACGACCAGGGCCAGATACGGCAGCAGCGCGTCGTTCAGCTTCTGCGAGACGTCGATGTTCATCGCCGTCGAGCCGGTGACCAGCACGGTCGCGTCCGTGTCGGCCTTCACCTGCGCGCCCTTGTCGCGGATGGCGTGGACGAGGTCCTCCGTCGTCACGGAGGAGGGCTTGGCGTCCGGGATCACCGTGATCGTCGCCGTGTCGCCCGCCTTGTTGGGCGTCGCCGGCGTCACCGTCACGACGTTCTCGATCCCCTTGATGTCGTCGCCGACGTCCTTGAACACGGCGTTCGGGTCGTCGCTGTCCTTGGCGTCGACCACGACCATCAGCGGGCCGTTGAAGCCGGGTCCGAAACCCTCGGAGAGCAGGTCGTAGGCGCGGCGCTGGGTCGTGGACGTCGGCTGCGAACCGTCGTCGGGCAGACCCAGCTCCAGGGAGGTCGCGGGGACGGCGGCCGCGCCGAGGCCGATGACACCCAGCAGCAGCACGGCGATCGGGCGGCGTACGACGAAGCCGGCCCAGCGGGTGCCCATGTTCGGCTTGGCCTGGCCGGAGGCGGCCTTCTTCTCCGCCCGGTCGCCGCCCATCCACCGGCTTTTCTTTCCGGCGGGCCGCACCTTGCGGCCGGCGTAGCCGAGCAGGGCCGGGATCATCGTCAGCGCGATGAGCACCGCGATCACGACCGTGCCCGCGGCCGCGACGCCCATCTTCGTCAGCATCGGGATGTTGACGACGGACAGGCCGACCAGCGCGATCACCACGGTCAGGCCGGCGAAGACCACCGCCGAGCCCGCGGTGCCGACGGCCCGGCCGGCCGCATCCTCGCGCTCGCGTCCCTCGGCCAGCTCGGCGCGGTAGCGGGAGACGATGAACAGGGCGTAGTCGATGCCGACCGCGAGGCCGATCATCATCGCCAGCGTCGAGGTCGTGGAGCCCAGCTCCAGCGCGTCGGCCAGGGCGGTGATCGTCGAGATGCCGATGCCGACGCCGATCAGGGCGGTCAGCAGCGGGAGCCCGGCCGCGATCAGCGAGCCGAAGGTGATGACGAGGACGACCGCGGCGACCGCGATGCCGATGATCTCGGTGGTGCCGGTCTCGGGTGTCGTCTGGAGCGCGTCACCGCCGACCTCCACGGTCAGCCCGGCGTCCCGCGCGTCCTGTGCGGCGTCCTGGAGCGCCTCCCGGGAGGAGTCCTTCAGCTCCATGCCGGAGACGTCGTACCGCACCGACGCGTACGCGATCGTGCTGTCCCGGCTGACGGCCTTGGCCGTGTACGGGTCGGCGACGGAGACCACCTCGGAGCCGTCGGACAGCTCCTTGACGGTCTCCTCGACGGTCGCCTTGTTGGCGGCGTCCGTCATCTTCTGACCGTCCGGCGCCTTGAAGACGACCCGGGCGGTGGCGCCGTCGGCACTCATGCCGGGGAAGCGCTGCTCCAGCAGGTCGAACGCCTTCTGCGCCTCGGTGCCGGGGATCGAGAAGGACGTGGAGCCCGCGGTGGGGGCGCCGGCCGCGCCGACGCCCGCGAGGGCGAGCAGCGCGACCCATATGAGGGCGACGAAATGCCGTCGCCTGAAGGCGAGCCGGCCGAGTTTGTAGAGAAACGTGGCCACGGAGGCGTCTCCCGGTCAGGTCGTGGGTCGGTTCTTGGGCAGGGGTGATCAGCCCGACGACGTGAGCGGTTACGTCAGGTGGAGGGCTTGCTCAGGGAACTCGTCAGCGACGGGGATCAGCTGACGGGAATCAGTCGAGGGGAATCAGTTGACGGGAACGCCGAGGGCGGGGAGGACCACGGCGTCGATGTACGACATGAGGAACGCCTGCGTCGGCGGCCGGTCGTCGATCAGGGTGCGGGTGGCGAAGGCGCCGACGAGCATGTGCACCACGTAGTCCAGCGCCGGGCAGTCGGCGCGGACCTCGCCGCGGTCGACGGCCCTTTGCACGACCCGGTGGAACTCCTCCATCTCCGGTTCGATCAGCAGTTCCTTGAACGCCGTCAGAAGGTCCGGGTTGGCGTGCACCGCCATGAACAGCCCGCGCATCAGCGCGGCGTTCTGCTGCATGGAGCAGTCGTCCTCGCGTGCCGTCAGGGCGTGGAGGTCGCCCCGCAGGGATCCGGTGTCGATGTCGGAGATGCTGCCCGGCTTGTTGTGCCGGATCGCCTTCGCCACCAGCTCCGGCTTGCCGCCCCACTGGCGGTAGAGCGTCGCCTTGCTGGACCGGGTGCGGGCCGCCACGGCGTCCATGGTGAGGGCGTCGTAGCCCACCTCCCGGAGCAGGTCGAGCACGGCCTCGTACAGCTCGGCCTCACGCTCAGGGGTGATACGACTGCGACGGCCCGTTGCGGCCTCGGTCACCGTTCTCACCTTCCCACTCCGAACGACCCGGTTCCGAACGACACGGTTTCGTACACCAAGAAGGTACCCCACCCTCAAGCGAAACGAAACGGTTTCGTTCGTGTTCTGGGTCACGCGAGCCGCCGCACACCGACGACCGACCCGTTTCGCACGACTTGCCCCTGTCCGCCCCGGGGCAAAGCATGGGGAGGTGAGTTACCTGCGCCTACCGCACCTGAGCGGCGATCTGCTGTGCTTCGTGGCCGAGGACGACCTGTGGCTGGCCCCTCTCGACAGCCCGGGCCGCGCCTGGCGGCTCACCGTGGACCGCACCAAGACCGGCCACCCCCGCTTCTCCCCCGACGGCCGGCACATCGCGTACACGAGCTGGCGCAGCCTGGTCCCCGAGATCCACCTGGTCCCGGTGGACGGCGGCCCGGGCACCCAGCTCACCCACTGGGGCTCGGCGGACACCCAGGTGTGCGGCTGGACACCGGACGGCGTGATCCTCGCGGTCGCCTCCCACGGCGAGCCCTTCTCCCACTTCACCTGGGCCTACAAGGTCCGCCCCGACGGCGACCCCGGCCGCAAGCTCCCCTGGGGCCCCTGCTCCGACATCCAGGTCGCCGACCTCGACGGCGAGCGCAAAACCCTGCTCCTGACCGGCACCCCACCGCACGAGCCGGCCGCCTGGAAGCGTTACCGGGGCGGGGCGACGGGCCGACTGTGGCTGCACGGCGAACGCCTGCTCCCGGACATCGGCGGCCACCTGCACTCCCCCATGTTCGTCGGCGGCCGCATCGCCTTCCTCTCCGACCACGAGGGGGTCGGCAACCTCTACTCCTGCGCCTACGACGGCTCCGACCTGCGCCGGCACACCGACCACGACGCCTTCTACGCCCGCCACGCCTCCGGTGACGGCACCCGGGTGGTGTACCAGTGCGCGGGCGACCTGTGGATCGTGGACGACCTCGCCGCCGACTCCCGGCCCCGCAAGCTCGACGTACGGCTGAGCGGGCCGGGCGCGGGACGCCGTATGTACCAGGTGCCCGCCGCCCAGCACGTCGACGGCATCTCCGTCGACGAGACGGGCCGCGCGAGCGCCGTCGTCGTACGGGGCAGCCTGTACTGGCTGACCCACCGGGACGGCCCGGCCCGCACCATCACCGACACCCCCGGCGTCCGGGTCCGGCTCCCGGAGATGCTCGGCTCGGCCGGCCAGGTCGCGTATGTGACGGACGCGGAGGGCGAGGACGCCATCGAGATCGCCTACCTTCCGCGGGCGACGGGCGACCGCGAGCCGCGGCGGCTGGCCTCGGGCGAGCTGGGCCGGGTGCTGGAGATGGTCGCCGACCCGAACGGGGAGCGCCTCGCGATCGCCGCGCACGACGGACGGCTGCTGCTCCTCGACGTGACGGAGGACTCCGACGGCGAGGTCACCGAGCTGATCCGGTCGGTCAACGGGCCGGTGCGGGACCTGGCGTTCTCCCCGGACGGGACCTGGCTGACGTGGTCGCATCCGGGGATCGGCCGCTCCCTGCGCCAGATCAAGCTGGCCCGGATCAAGGACCGTCTGATCGTCGACGTCACCAACGGACGCTTCGAGGACGAGAACCCGGTGTTCACCCGGGACGGCCGCTACCTGGCCTTCCTCTCCTGGCGCGGTTTCGACCCGGTCTACGACGTCCACACCGGCGACCTCTCCTTCCCCCTCGGCTGCCGCCCCTACCTGGTCCCGCTGTCCTCCGCGACCCCCTCCCCCTTCGCCCTGAACCCCGAGGGCCGCCCCGCGGCCGGTGGCCTGGACCCGGTGGAGGACGAGGAGGGCGGCGAGGCGGGGACGACGACCGTCGAGGCCGAGGGGCTGGAGAGCAGGGTCACCCCGTTCCCGGTCGCCGCCTCCAAGTACTCCGCTCTGCACCCGGTCGCGGGCGGCGGGCTGGTCTGGCTGCGCTGGCCGATCTCGGGCGCGCTCGGCGAGACGTTCGCCAACCCGGACGACACGACGGGGCGGCCGACCCTCGAACACTTCACCATCAGCAAGGCGAAGAAGTCCGAACTCGTCGACCATCTCGACTGGTTCGCGGTGAGCGGCGACGGCACCCGCCTGGTCCTGCTGGACGAGGGCGACCTGCGCGCGGTGCCCGCCACCGAGACCGGCGACAGCGACACGACGGTCTGGATCGACTCGCGCCGCATCCTGCACAAGGTGGACCCGACGGCGGAGTGGAGGCAGGCGTACGAGGAGGCGGGCCGGCTGATCAGGGCGTACTTCTGGGAGCCGGGGATGTGCGGCATCGACTGGGACGCGGTCCTCGCCCAGTACCGCCCGCTGGTCGAACGGGTCGCCTCGCCCGACGAGTTCGCGGACCTGCTGCGCGAGGTGCTGGGCGAACTCGGCACCTCGCACGCCTACGTCGCGGCCGCCCGCCGCAACGAGGGCCCGCCGCACTACCAGCGCTGGCAGGGCCTGCTGGGCGCCAACTTCGTACGCCGGGAGGAGGGTTGGGTGGTCAAGCGCATCCTGCCCGGCGAGTCGTCCGACTCCAAGGCCCGCTCCCCGCTGGCGGGCACCGGCATCAGAGACGGCGCGGTCCTCACCCACGTCGACGGCCGCCCGGTGGACCCGGTGACTGGGCCGTACCCCCTGCTGGCCGGCTCCGGCGGCACGACGGTCGAGTTGACCTTCACCCCGGCGGAGGGCGCAACGGGCCGGGCCCGGCGGGTGGCGGTGGTCCCGCTGGTCGACGAACGCCCGCTGCGCTACCAGGACTGGGTCGCCAAACGCCGTGCCGTGGTACGGGAGTTGAGCGGCGGCCGCTGCGGCTATCTGCACATCCCGGACATGGGCGGCTCGGGCTGGGCCCAGTTCAACCGGGACCTGCGCATGGAGATGTCGCGCCCCGCGCTGATCGTCGACGTACGCGGCAACGCGGGCGGCCACATCAGCGAACTGGTCGTGGAGAAGCTGACCCGCACGATCCTGGGCTGGGACCTCACGCGCAACGCCCAGCCGGTGTCGTACGCCTCGAACGCGCCCCGCGGCCCGGTGGTCGCCCTGGCCGACGAGGCGACGTCCTCGGACGGCGACATGATCACGGCCGCCTTCAAGCTCCTCAAACTGGGCCCGGTCGTCGGCCAGCGCACCTGGGGCGGAGTCGTCGGCATGACCGGCCGCCACCGCCTGGGCGACGGCACGGTGATCACGGTCCCGATGAACGCGGCGTGGTTCGACGCGTACGGCTGGTCCATCGAGAACAGGGGCGTGACCCCCGACGTGGAGGTCCTGCGCACCCCGCTGGACTGGGCCGAGGGCCGCCACGCCCAACTGGCGGACGCGGTGGAACTGGCCCTGGAGCTGCTGGAGACCAACCCGCCGGCGACGCCCCCGGACTACGCACACGTTCCCAACCGGTCGCGACCAGAGCTTCCCCCGCGCTCTTGAGGAACGCGAACGCGGGGCGCCCACCCGAACAGGGGGCACCCCGCGTTCATCGGCTCAAGCCGAGCGCAGCGGCGGGCTACCGGTCGTAGTCCTCGTCGAAGCGCTCCTCGTCCTCACGCTCACGCGTCCGCTCCGGCTCCTCGTCGCGCTGCGGCCGCTGCTGACGCCCGCGCTGCTGAGCCTGCTCCCGGGCCTGCTGCGCACGCTGCTGGAGCTGCTCGGACTTCTCCTGGAACTGGTCCTTCATGCCCATGTGGGTTCACTCCCGTAGTGGGTGGGGGGGTAGGCCCCTCGATGGGGCCTCGACCAGATTCACACGGGCGATTACCCCCCGCATGTCGATCAGTCACGCCGAGTGATCCGCTCCTGCTCATCGGCGGCGCCGCCCGCCCCGACCAGCCCCGTCCGCATCCCCTCCAGCCGCCCCGCGAACCGCCGCATCTCCCGCTGCCCCACGGTCCCGATGATCGCCGGCAGATATCCGCGCACGCCCTGCATCCCGCGCAGCCACCACTGCCCGTACACATGGCCGGCCCGCCGCTCGATGCCGGCCACGATCCGGTCGACCGCCGGCCCCAGCGGATAGGTCTTGTTGGACGGCCACGGCAGCCGCTGCCTCAACTCCCGCATGACGTCGTCCTGATCGGCCCCGCGCACCATGTCGGTGTCGGTCCAGGACAGGTACCCGACCCCCACCCGCACGCCCCGGTGGCCGACTTCGGCCCGCAGACTGTGCGCGTACGCCTCCACGCCCGACTTGGACGCGCAGTACGCGGTCATCATCGGCGCCGGGGTGATCGCCGCGAGCGAGGCGATCTGGAGCAGATACCCCCGGCTCTCCATCAGCACCGGCAGGAACGCCCTCGCCGTCACCGCGGATCCGATGAGGTTGACCTCGATGACCCGCCGCCACGCCTCGGGATCGGAGTCGGCGAACGGCCCGCCGGTCGCCACGCCCGCGTTGGCCACCACGATGTCGACCTTCCCGAACCGCTCCTTGACCTCCCGGGCCACCCGCGCCATCGCCTCGTGGTCGGTGACGTCGGCGTACCAGTGGTCGCTGTCGCCGTGCAGCCGCTCGGAGACCTGCTTGAGGGCGTCCGGCTCCAGCCCGACGAGTGCCACCTTCGCGCCGCGCGCGGAGAGCTTGCGGGCGAGCAGCTCCCCGACGCCGCGCGCCGCTCCGGTGACGACGGCGACCTGTCCTTCGAGGCTCACCCTGCTCATGCGCCCTCCTTCACCTGCGGGTACGTGCCGACCTGCGGGTACGTGCCGACCTGTGGGTACGTGCCGACCTGCGGGTACGTGTCGTCCTGCGGGTACGTCCGGTCCCGCGCGTACGCCGTGACGAGTTCCCGTATCCGTCCGGTCACCAGCTCGGGTGCCTCGACCGGTGTCATGTGCCCGAGGCCGGGAAGTTCGGTGACGCCGAGGCAGTTGGGCAGCGCGGCGGCCAGCGAGCGCGCGTGCACCGGCGGGGTCAGCCGGTCGGCCGTGCCGACGATCACGGCGGTCGGCGCCGCCAACTCCCGTACCCCGTGGTCGAGATCGAGCAGGTCGAGCACGTGCGACCAGGCGTGGCGCACCTTGCGTGGACAGGCGTGCACGATCCGCGCGCACGCCTCGACCATGTGCGGGGCCGAACCGCGGCCCATCGTCGCGTACTTGAGGATCGCCCTGGCGACCGGCGTGACCGGCCCGAGCGGCGCCCGCGAGCCGAGGACGCGCTGGGTCAGCCAGGTCCGCGGCCGCCCCGGCCGCATCGGCAGGACCGTCGACTCGGCGACCAGCCGCGAGGCGCCCGTGCTGCACAGCAGAACGGCGGCCGCGTGCTCCCGCAGCGCCGGGCGGCCGGCGGCGGCCATCACCGTCATGCCGCCCATCGAGTGCCCGGCGATCACCACCTGCTCGCCGGGTGCGAGGGTCGCCTTCAGTACGGCTTCGAGATCGTCGGCGAGGGCGTCGGCGCTGCACGCCGGGCTCGCCGGGCTGCGTCCGTGGCCGCGCTGGTCGTAGGCGATGACCCGGTGGTCGACGGCGAGGTCGCGTATCTGCGCCGCCCAGAAGGCGGTCGAGCAGGTCCAGCCGTGCGCGAGGACCACGGCGGGGGCGTCCTGCGGGCCGTGCACCTCTATGTGCAGGCGCGCTCCGTCGGCGGACTCGGCCGTCAGCTCACGGGCGGGGGCGGGCGGGGCGTACGGCCCGGACTTCACGTGCATGAGACGGCTCACGCGGTCACCTCGGCGCTCTCCTTGACGGTGGCTCGCACCACGGCGTACTCCGACAGGTCCACGCGCCGCGTGGCCCGCCGGAACTCGGTCGTCGTACCGGGCCAGATGGTGGTGTTGCGGCCGTTCACGTCGAGGTACCAGCTCGTGCAACCGCCCGTGTTCCACACGGTCCGCTTCATGCGGTCCTGCACCCGCCGGTTCCAGGCGTGCACGGCGCTCGGCCGCGCGTCCAGGGCCACCCGGCCACCGAGGACGTCCAACTGCCGCACGAAGTCGGCCAGGTAGTTCAGCTGGGACTCGATCATCAGGATCATGGACGAGTTCCCGAGTCCCGTGTTGGGCCCGATGAGCGTCATCCAGTTGGGGAACCCGGCGGCGGACGCGCCCCGCAGCGCCTCCATCCCGCCCTTCCACACCTCGGCGAGCGTCCTGCCCTCCGCGCCCACCACCCGCTCGGCGATGGGCATGTCGGTGACATGGAACCCCGTGCCGAAGACGATCGCGTCGACCTCGGCCTCGCTGCCGTCCGCGGCGACGAGGGTCGAGCCGCGGACCTCGCTCAGGCCGCCGGCGACGAGGTCCACGTTCGCCTGGGCGAGCGCCGGGTAGTACTCGCTGCTCAGCAGGATCCGCTTGCAGCCGATGCGGTAGTCGGGCGTCAGCTTGGCGCGCAGGGCCGGGTCCTTGATGGAGCGGGCCATGTTGCGCTTGGCGAGCCGCTCGACCAACCCGAGCTCGCCGGGCCGCTTGGTGAACGCCTGGACCTGCAACTCCCGGATGCCCCACAGCAGTCCGCGGCGCAGCTGCGCGGTGACGGGCAGGGCCCGGTGCAGGGCGCGCTCGGCGCCGCTGATGGCGCGGTCGATGCGGGGCATGACCCACGGCGGGGTGCGCTGGAAAAGGGTCAGCCGGGAGACCTCGGGCTGGATGGCCGGCACGATCTGGATGGCGGAGGCGCCGGTGCCGACCATGGCGACGCGCTTGCCGCGCAGGTCGTAGTCGTGGTCCCAGCGGGCGGAGTGGAAGACCTTGCCGGGGAAGGACTCCAGCCCCGGGATGTCGGGGATCTTGGGGTCCGACAGCGGCCCGGTGGCGGAGACGACGAGGTCGGCCGACAGCTCCCCGCCGGTGGTCTCGATGTCCCAGCACAGCCGCTCGCCGTTCCAGGTCATCCGCTTCACCTCCGAGTCGAAGCGGATGTGGGGGCGCAGTCCGAAGACGTCCGTGACGTGCTCCAGGTAGGCGCGGATGTGCTCCTGCCCGGAGAAGGTGCGCGGCCAGTCGGGATTGGGGGCGAAGGAGAACGAGTACAGATGGGACGGCACGTCGCACGCGCACCCCGGATAGCTGTTGTCCCGCCAGGTCCCGCCGACGCTGCCGGCGCGCTCCAGGACGACGAAGTCGGTGATGCCCTCGCGCCGCAGCCGGACGGCGGCCCCCAGCCCGCCGAACCCGGACCCGACCACCGCGACCCGCACATGTTCGCGTTCGGCCATGCCTGTGCCTCCACACTTCACCCGGAACCATGCCAGTGAACACTGGCGCATTGGGGAGAGTAGAGGAGGACCGTACCGGCCGGTAGGGGGCCGGCCGAGGAAAGTTACCCTCGGTACGAACTAAGGTGCCCAGGTGACCGAGAAGCGTGAATACCGCATGGAGGAGCTGGCCCGCCTGGCCGGCATCACGGTGCGCACCCTGCGCTTCTACCGCGAACGCAAGCTGATCCCGCCGCCTCGCCGCGAGGGCCGTATCGCCTGGTACGACGACCACCACCTGGCCCGCCTGCGCACGATCGCGGCCCTGCTGGAACGCGGCCACACCCTCAGCGGCATCGCGGAACTGGCGGAGGCCCTCGACAACGGCCGGGACGTCGCCGACCTCCTCGGCGTCGCCGCCCCCACCGAGGAGGAGCCGGTCCGCCTCACCCCCGAGGAGCTCGCCGCCCGCTTCGAGGGCCAGGTCACCCCCGAGAACCTCGCCGCCGCCCTGGAACTCGGCTACCTCGGCACCGACGGCGACGAGATCGTCCACATCAGCCGCCGCCTCCTGGACGTCTCCTCGGCCCTGGTCCGCGAGGGCATCCCGCTCGCGGAGGTCCTGGCGGCCGGCAAGCGGGTACGGGAACACGTCGACGAGCTGGCGGAGCTGTTCGCCGACCTGGTCCTGCGTCACACCCACGAGGAGGACCTGCACCGCCTGCGCCCGCTCGCCCGGAGCGTGGTGGAGGCGGAACTCTCCCTGGCCCTGGACCGGCGACTGCGCAAGCAGAACGAACGGGACAAGCAGGATGAGCGGGACGAGCGCGACGAGCGCGACGAGCGCGACGAGCGCGACGAGCGCGACTAACGGTCGTAGACCACCGTCACCGGCGCGTGGTCCGACCAGCGCTCGGCATGCGTCGCCGCGCGCTCGACGTACCCCTTGAGCGCCTTGGCGGCCAGCCCCGGCGTGGCGACGTGGTAGTCGATGCGCCATCCGGTGTCGTTGTCGAAGGCCCGCCCGCGGTACGACCACCACGAGTACGGCCCCTCCACCTCCGGATGCAGCGCCCGTACGACGTCGACATAGCCGCCGTCCGCCGGGTCGAGCACCCGGGAGAGCCACTCCCGCTCCTCCGGCAGGAAGCCGGAGCTCTTGGTGTTGCCGCGCCAGTTCCTCAGGTCGGCCTTCTGGTGGGCGATGTTCCAGTCGCCGCAGACGAGGACCTCGCGGCCGTCGGCGGCGGCACGCTCGCGCAGGGCCTTCAGGTGGGCGAGGAACTCGCCCATGAAGCGGACCTTCTCGTCCTGCCGTTCGGTGCCGACCTCGCCGGAGGGCAGGTAGAGGGAGGCGACCGTCACGCCCGGCAGATCGGCCTCGACGTAACGCCCGCTGTCGTCGAACTCACTCGACCCGAAGCCGACCTGGATGCGGTCGGGCTCGCGGCGGGTGTAGAGGGAGACGCCGGCCCGGCCCTTGGCGGCCGCGGGCGCGTGCACGACGTGCCAGCCGTCGGGCGTGCGGACCTGCTCCGGCAGCTGCTGCGGCTCGGCGCGCACCTCCTGCAGGCACAGCACATCGGCCTCGGTACCGGCGAGCCACTCCACGAAGCCCTTCTTCGCGGCGGCCCGCAGCCCGTTCACATTCACAGAGGTCACAGTGAGCACCCCGGCACGATACCGGCACACTGGAACGGGTCCGGTTCTGGATCCCCCACGAAATTGAACTGATATACGGTATTTGGCATGGACATACGCCGGGTCTCCTTCGACCACCCCGACGCCCTCAAGCTCAACGACCAAGTCCAGGCGGAGTACGGCGTCCGCTACGGCGACGACGGGGACGCCACTCCCCTCGCTCCGACGGACTTCGACCCGCCGAACGGCCTGTACCTGATCGCGTACGACGCGCTCGGCAGCCCCGTCGCCTCCGGCGGCTGGCGCACCCAGGACGAGAACGGCGAGGGCAATGCGGACGGGGACGCCGAGCTGAAGCGGATGTACGTCATCGAGGAGATGCGCGGGCGGGGCCTGGCGCGACGCATCCTGGCCGCCCTGGAGGAGGACGCGCGGGCGGCGGGGCGCAGGCGCATGGTGCTGGAGACCGGGGCCAAGCAGCCGGAGGCGGTGGCGCTGTACACGTCCAGCGGGTACGAGCCGTGCGAGAAGTTCGGTTACTACCGCTTCCATGAGCTGAGCCTGTGTTACGCCAAGGCGCTGTGACGCGGCCCGGCGTCAGCCTTCCGACGTCCGCCATCAGCCGTCAGCAGCACGCCGGTTGACGCGATACACGTCCCGCACGCACAGGTTGAGGACGACGGCGGCGGCGACGAGACCGGCGCAGGCCACCAGCACGCCCCGGTTGTCCCACATGCCGACCGCGAAGGCGGTCAGCAGATAGCCGAGCGGAATGGCCAGCCGTTCGCCGACACTGTTGAACGCGCTCATACGCCCCAACTCGCCCTGCGGCACATGCTGCTGGAAGGCGGTCGCCCACGCGACGATCGCCACGTCCAGCCCGACCCCCGCGAGGAACGTGGCCGACATCACCCAGGGCAGCGGCAGTTGCCAGCCCAGCGCGAGCAACGGCGCGGCGAGCGGCAGACTAGCCACGACGGACACCATGAGCAGGCGGTACGGACGCCAGCGCAGGCACACCACCGTCCCGCCCAGCAGCCCCGCCGCGAACGCGCCCTGCACGAGCCCCCAGTCCCGCGCCCCCGCGTAGTGCTGCGCGGCGACGACGGGCCCGAGCAGCTGGAACCCCGCCAGCCACGCGGCGACGAGGACGGCCCCGGCCGCCGTGTAGGTCCACAGCCACGTCCGCGACCAGAAGCCGGACCATCCCTCGCGCAGATCGCCGAGCGCACTGGTGACGGTGACGGGCGCGTCCAGACGCAGCCCGAACAGAAGTACGGCGGCCACGGCGAACGTCAGCCCGTCCCAGGCCAGCGCCCAGGCCGGACCGCTGACCGCGACGACGACTCCGCCGATGGCCGGCCCCAGCACCTTGACCGCGTTGCCCGGCAGCCTGAGCAGGGCGTTGGCCTGCTGCAACTGCTCCGCGGGGACGATCTGGCCCACGGCGCCCTGCGCGGCGGGCACGGTGAAGGCCAGCGCCGTCCCCGAGACGAAACCGCAGGCGGCGATGGAGGTCGTCGAGGCATGGTCTGTGGCGACGATCACAGCGAGCGCTCCCTGGGCGGCGGCCGCCACCAGATTGCCCAGGAACAGCATCCGGCTGCGGGACAGCCGGTCCGCGAGCACTCCGCCCACAAGGAGGAACAGGACGGTCGGCACGGTGTTCGTGGCCAGTACCAGTCCGAGGTCCCCGGCGCCGCCGCCCTCCCCGATCACGGAGTAGGCGAGCGCGAGCGGTGCCATGGCGGAGCCGGTGGCGGAGACGAGGTTGGCCAACAGGAACCGCCGGAAGGCCGCGTTCCGCAGCGGCGCCGAGCGGCTCACCGGTAACTCTGCGGCGACCTTCTCCACGCTGCCCCTCGACATGCTCCCCCTCGACACGCTGCGCCCGGGACACGAAAAGATCCCGCCCGATCAACTGATCGGACGGGATCTCGCCAACTCCCCGAGTTTCCTTGGAGAGTCGTTGCTGTGGACCTGAGGGGATTTGAACCCCTGGCCCCCTCGATGCGAACGAGGTGCGCTACCGGACTGCGCCACAGGCCCTTGCAACGAGTGAAACTTTAGCACCCCGATCGGCCTGCTTGAAAATCCGTTCCTGGTCGGCCGCCCCGCCGCCATCCGACCGCCGGCTACTCGTTCGCCGCCCGCGGTCGGTCGCCGTCCTCGTACTGGTCGAACAGCGGCGTACGACCCCGCTCACGTGCCCGGCGGGCGGAGGCGGCCGTGGGGTTCCCCCCGCGCGAGCGGGTTCGAGCGTGCGGGAGGGCGTCGCCGCGGCCACCGCCCTCGGCCTGCTCCTCGCCGCGAGCCGGGTCCGCGGACTCCGCGCGCCGCGCGGAACCGTCCCCGGCGTCGACGCCCGTCTCCCGGTCCCGCGCGACGGAACTGGACCGCGCCGAGCTCCACGCGTCCGGCGCTCCGAGATCCACGTCGGAGGTGGCCCGCGGAGCGACCGGGGCGGTCACGTACGTCGGCAACGGCACCGGGACCGGATCCCAGCTCTCTCCTTGCCCCGGCCGCCGCTGCCGCTCGCGCTGCTGGTCGACCCACTCGGCGTGATCGGTCTGCTCGACGAGGGCGCGCCGGTCCGCGGCGAGCGCGGCCAGCCCGGTGTCCGTGCCTGGTTCGGGCCCCTCGTCGGACTCGTCGACGCCGTCACCGCCGTCGGCGGTGCCGCGCCGGCGCGACTGGCGGGCGTGCTCACGCAGCCGCTGCGCGGCGGCCTCGGCCTGGCGCCGGTCCATCTGGTACGCGAAGCGGCGGCGCTCCTGGGAGCGCAGGTACGCGATGTAGCCACTGAGCAGTACGGCGGGAACGCCTGGCGCCCACAGGAACGCGAGCCCTCCGATCGCGGCGACGATCGTGCCCAGCGTGAAGGCGAGGAAGAGCATCATCGTGGTGCGCCGTCGGCGCGCGAGCACCTTCGAGCGCCGGGCCCGTGCCGCGGCCGCCTCCGCGGACGGGGGACGCCGGGCGGCGGGCACCCGCTTGCGTTCCTGGTTCGCGGGGCCGGCGCCCGGCTCGGGTGCGCCGGCGTTGCCGCGTTCCGGTGCCGGTCTGGACCCGTGTTCGGGCGCCTGCGCCTGGACCGCCGCCGACTGGACCGCCGCCTGGGTCTGCGGACGGGTCGGAGGTACGGCGAAGGCCCGGACGTCCACCGACTCGGTGACATCGTCCGGGTCATCGGCGCCGGGCTCCCCCTCGTCGGCGGAGCGCGCGCGCAGGTCCTTGGCGTATCGGCGCTCCATCCCCGCCCGTCCGGACAGCAACCGGATGGCTGTGCTGAAGCGTTCCGTCGGACGGGCCTCGTTCAGCTCGTCCTGCCTACGGAGCCACATCGGCACCAAGTAGGCGGCCCAGGCCCCGACAATGACTGCGTAGATGAGGCCGCTGCTGCTCACGCCTCACACGGTAGAGGGGTTTGCGTGAGGCCATCTGCCAATTGAGCCGGTGTGTCGCACGATCTGGCTGATATTTCGAACTTTTTTTGTGACCGATGCGATCAGCAGGCCGCCGAGGGCGCGAATTTAATGCCCCGAGCCGGTCATCCGGCGATCAATTTCGAACACTTATTCAATTTCCGGGCTACGCGGGATTCCCCTGGGTGTTGTTCTGCGGCTTCGTCCGCGGTGCCCGCTGTGAGCCTGCCCGGTGCCAGCGGCTCAGCAACCCTTCCGGCACCTCTTCCGCCGTGAGCGCGAAGACGAGATGGTCGCGCCAGGCGCCGTCGATGTGGAGATAACGCGGCCGCAGCCCCTCCTCGCGGAATCCGAGTTTCTCCACGACCCGCCGGCTGGGCCCGTTCTCCGGGCGAATGCAGACCTCGATGCGGTGCAGGCCGACGGTGCGGAAACAGTGGTCCACGACGAGGGCCACGGCGGTCGGCATCACCCCGCGGCCCGCCACCGCTTCGTCCACCCAGTAACCGACGTGCCCCGAACACATCGAGCCCCAGGTGATCCCGGCGACCGTCAACTGCCCGACCAGCCGCCCCTGGTACTCGATGACGAACGGCAGCATCCGGCCCGCGTTCGCCTCGGACCGCAGGTGCCGGACCATCTGGCGGTAGGTCGGCCGGTGCACGATCGGCCCGCTGGGCGTGGGCGGCGGAATCGTCGCCTCCCAGGGGCGCAGCCAGTCGCGGTTGCGCCGGTTGACCTCGCGCCAGACCCGTTGGTCGCGCATCTTTATCGGCCGGAGGACGACCTCGCCGTCCCGCAGCACGACGGGCCAGGATGGGCTGTTCAGCTCGCACCCCCCGTGCTGGGTCTGGGGTGGTCGCCGCCGCGGATCTGGTCGACGGCGTGGGCCAGGAGAGGCTCCAGGACGGCCAGGCCGTCCTTGACCCCGCCGGTCGAACCCGGCAGGTTGACGATCAGCGTCCCCCGCGCCACTCCCGCCAGGCCCCGTGACAGCACCGCGGTCGGCACCTTCTCCCGTCCGAACGCCCGGATGGCCTCCGCGATGCCCGGCACCTCGTGGTCGATCACCGCGCGGGTCGCCTCGGGGGTGCGGTCGGTGGGTGAGAGACCGGTGCCGCCCGTGGTCACGATGACGTCGTACCCGGCGTCGACACCGGCACTCAGGGCGGCCCCGACCGGGTCTCCGTCCGGCACGACCTGCGGCCCGTCGACGGCGAACCCGAAGCGCCTGAGGCCGTCGGCGATCAGCGGGCCGCCCTTGTCCTCGTAGACCCCGGCGGCGGCCCGGTTGGAGGCGGTGACCACAAGAGCGCGATACGTCATGCCCGGCTCCAGTCGCCCGACTTACCGCCCGTCTTCTCCTCGACCCGCACGTCCGTGATGACCGCTCCCTTGTCGACCGCCTTCACCATGTCGATCACGGTGAGCGCGGCGACCGAGACCGCCGTGAGGGCTTCCATCTCCACGCCCGTGCGGTCGGTGGTCTTCACGGTCGCCTGGATCTCCACGGCGTCGTCCGCGACCGACAGGTCCAGTTTCACACCGGACACCGCGAGCGGGTGGCACAGCGGGATCAGGTCCGGCGTGCGCTTGGCGCCCATGATGCCCGCGATGCGCGCGGTGGCGAGGGCGTCCCCCTTGGGGACCCCCTCGCCGCGCAGCAGCTCGACCACACGGGGCGAGACGAGGACGCGTCCGCTGGCGCGGGCCGTGCGCGCGGTCACGTCCTTCTCCGAGACGTCGACCATGCGGGCCGCGCCCGCGTCGTCGATGTGCGTGAGTCGGTCCTGCGTGAGTCGGTCCTGCGTGGGTCGGTCGTGCGTGCTCATGCTCGTGTGGCGCTCCCGGTCCGGGCCCGTCGCGGTGCGGCGCACGGGCCTGCTGTGCGCGACACGGTACCGCCAACCAGCGGGGCTCAGCCGAGCAGGACCACCTCGATCTCGGCGCCGGGCTCGACGCTCCGCACGTCCTCGGGGACGACGATCAGCGCGTCCGCGTGGGCGAGGGCGGCGATCAGATGGGAGCCGGCGCCGCCGACCGGCCGCACCTCACCGTCGGCGTACGTCCCGCGCAGGAACTGTCTGCGCCCCTTCGGGGAGGTCAGCGCCTCGTCCGCCACGAGGGTCGCCCTGGTACGCGGCCGGTGGACGTCCTCCAGGCCCATCAGGGTGCGGATCGCGGGGCGCACGAACAGCTCGAAGGAGACGTACGACGACACCGGGTTGCCCGGGAGCGCGAGCAGCGGGATGTGGTCGGGACCGATGGAGCCGAAGCCCTGGGGCTTGCCGGGCTGCATGGCGAGCTTGCGGAACTCGACGCCGCTGCCGGCCTCGTCCTCGTCGCCGACGTACGACAGCGCCTCCTTGACCACGTCGTACGCCCCGACGCTCACGCCGCCGGTGGTGACCATGAGGTCAGCGCGGACGAGCTGGTCCTCGATGGTGGACCGGAGCGTCTCGGCGTCGTCGGCGACGGCGCCGACACGGTAGGCGATGGCGCCGGCGTCACGGGCCGCCGCGGTGAGGGCGAAGCTGTTGGAGTCGTAGATCTGGCCGTCGGCCAGTTCCTCGTCGGGCTGGACGAGTTCGCTGCCGGTGGACAGCACGACCACGCGCGGGCGCGGGCGCACCCGTACCGTGCCGCGTCCGATCGCGGCGAGCAGGGCGATCTGCGACGGCCCGAGGACCGTACCGGCTTCGAGCGCCCGGTCGCCGGCCTTCACGTCGCTGCCCTTAGCGCGTACGTGCGCGCGTGCCTCGGCCTGGCGGTACACGTGCACCTGGCCGCCGGCGCCTTCGGGGGCCAGGCTGCGGGCGCGCATCCCGGTCACCGGGCCCTCGCCGAGGCCGCCGTCGGTCCATTCGACGGGTACGACGGTCTCGGCGCCCGGGGGCAGCGGGGCGCCGGTCATGATGCGGGCCGCCTGGCCGGGGCCCACGTGGAGCAGTTCGGACTGGCCCGCCGCGACGTCCCCGACGACCTCCAAGGCGGCCGGGAACTCCTCGCTCGCGCCCGCGACATCCGCGACCCGCACCGCGTACCCGTCCATGGAGCTGTTGTCGAACGGGGGCAGGGACACCGGCACCGTGACGTCCTCGACCAGGACGCAGCCCTGGGCGTCGAGCAGTTGCAGCTCGATGGGTTCGAGGGGGCGGACGGTCGCGAGGATGTCCTCCAGGTGTTCGTCCACGGACCACAGGTGGTCCGGGCCGATGGTGCGGGGCGCGGCGGTGCTCAACTCGCTACATCTCCTCGGCTACGTAACTGCGAAGCCAGGTCCGGAAGTCCGGGCCCAGGTCTTCACGTTCGCACGCGAGTCTGACAATGGCACGCAGATAGTCGCCGCGGTCGCCGGTGTCATAGCGGCGGCCCTTGAAGACGACGCCGTGCACGGGGCCGCCGATCTTCTCGTCCGCCGCGAGCTGCTGGAGCGCGTCGGTGAGCTGGATCTCGCCGCCGCGGCCCGGCTCGGTCGTGCGCAGTATGTCGAAGATGTGGGGGTCGAGGACGTAGCGGCCGATGACCGCGTAGTTCGACGGGGCGTCCGCCGCGTCGGGCTTCTCGACGAGGCCGCTGACCCTGACGACGTCGCTGTCCTCGGTCTCCTCCACGACGGCGCAGCCGTAGAGGTGGATCTGCTCGGGCGCGACCTCCATCAGCGCGATGACGCTGCCCCCGTGTCGCTCCTGGACCTCGATCATCCGCTTGAGCAGCGGGTCCCGGGCGTCGATCAGGTCGTCGCCGAGCAGGACCGCGAAGGGCTCCTGGCCGACGTGCGGGGCGGCGCACAGGACGGCGTGGCCGAGGCCCCTGGGGTCGCCCTGGCGCACGTAGTGCATGGTGGCCAGGTCGCTGGATTCCTGGACCTTGGCGAGCCGTTCGGCGTCGCCCTTCTTCTCCAGGGCGGACTCGAGTTCGTAGTTGCGGTCGAAGTGGTCCTCAAGGGGGCGCTTGTTGCGGCCCGTGATCATGAGGACATCGTCGAGGCCGGCGGACACGGCCTCTTCGACCACGTACTGGATCGCCGGCTTGTCGACGACCGGCAGCATCTCCTTGGGAGTGGCTTTGGTGGCCGGCAGGAAGCGGGTACCAAGGCCCGCCGCTGGGATGACAGCCTTGCTGATCCGAGGGTTGGACTGAGTCATGTCCGCAACCTTATCCGGTGCCTTAGGAGGGAATCTGGGGCTCCGGCTAATTGGCTCTCATATGAGCGCATTGGGAAGGATACGGGAGCGACTTGAGTCACAACGGACGTGGGACCGAGCCTGACAAGCGAATGTTGCGGCGGGAGTTCCTCGCGGTGAGAAGCAGGTTGACGGCGGATGACGTGCGGGAATCGGCGGGGGCGCTGGCGGCACGGGCACTGGAGCTGGGCGAGCTGGCGCACGCGCGCACGGTGGCGGCGTACGTCTCCGTGGGGAGCGAACCCGGCACGCTCACGCTGCTCGACGCGCTGCGCGCGCGGGGCGTACGCGTCCTGCTGCCCGCCCTGCTGCCCGACAACGACCTGGACTGGGGCGCGTACGCCGGAGAGGGCTCCCTCGCCCGTGTCCGACACGGCTCGAAGATGGCCCTCTTCGAGCCCACCGGCGAACGCCTCGGCCCGGACGCCGTGACCGAGGCCGACGTCGTGCTGCTGCCGGGCCTCGCGGTCGACGCGCGCGGGATGCGTCTGGGGCGCGGCGGCGGCTCGTACGACCGGGTGCTCGCCCGCCTGGAACGCGCGGGCGCCCGCCCCTCGCTCGTGGTGCTGCTGTACGACTCCGAGGTCGTCGAGCACGTCCCGGAGGAGGCGCACGACCGGCCGGTGCACGCGGCCGTGACGCCGTCGGGTGTGCGCCGCTTCCGGGCGCCCTGAGCCGCGTCCCTCATGCGAAAGGGCCCTCCACGCGCGCGTGGAGGGCCCTTCGGCCTGTCGGCCGTTCGCTGTCAGCGGGTCACGGCCTGAGCACCAGGGTGTCGCTGGTGCTCTCGTCGACCGCGCCGTCCGAGAAGGACCAGTCGAGCAGCTCGCCGTCGGCCCACTTGCCCGTCTGGTCGGTGTAGTGGGCGTTGTAGGCGTGCCCGGAGGCGCCGGTGAGGTTGATCCACTTCGACTTGTCGAGGTCGCCGAGGTTGACCACCATCCGCATCGACGGCACCCAGACGACGCCGTAGCCGCCCGCGGCGTTCCAGCCGGTGGCGTTGACCGTGCCCTCGCCGCCGCTGAGCTTCCAGGGACCGCGGTTGAGGACGTACTGCAGGAAGCCGGGCCCCTCGGTGCCGAGGGTCTGGTTCTTCAGGAACAGGCGGTGCAGCCGGCCCCAGCTCCAGGTGTCGATGTCCTTGCCGAGCTTGGCGGTCAGCTCCCAGCGGGCGTCGATCATGGCCCGCCTGAACAGCTGGTCGCGGTCGGTGGCCCCGGGGCGGGTGCCCGACTTCGACGTGCTCCACCAGTCGCTGTTCTCGTCGTCCATGAGGCTCCGGACGACCTCGAACCAGCGGTCGCCGCCGTCCGGCTGCGCCTGGTCGGCCTCGCGCTCGCCGCACTCGCGCACCTTGTCCGTCTCGTCGGCGGGGCCGGTGGTGTTGACGGGGTCGACATACAGGCACTGGCCCTTGACCCGCAGTTCCTTCGGCAGCTTGTTGCCGAAGGCGAGCTTGAGGATGTTGCGCCAGACCGAGTTGAAGTAGGCGGCCGCCGCCGAGTCGGCGTCCTGGGTGTAGTCCCAGCCCTCCAGGAGCTCCTGCGCGTCCCGGACGTCCGGGTCCTCGATGTCGATCTTCAGCAGCTTGGGCACGAGCAGCTTGGCGATCTCGCTGCTGTTGTCGAGCTGCATCTGGCGCATGTCCTCGGTGGAGATCTTGCCGCCGTCGTCGATCTTCGACTGGATCAGATCGGTGATGCGCTGGCTGCGGGCGCCGTAGCCCCAGTCCGTGGTGAGCGTGTAGGGGTACTTGTCCTTGTCGATCACCGCCTGGTTGGCGGTGACGATGTAGCCGCGGGCCGGGTCGTACTCGTAGGGCAGTTCGTCCTTGTCGATGTAGCCGGTCCAGCGGGACCTGGAGTCCCAGCCCGGCGCCGGGACGGAGCCGTCGTAGCCCTTCGCGCGCGTGGGGCTCTTTCCGGGCAGCGTGTAGCCGATGTGGTTCCTGGTGTCGGCGTAGATCAGGTTCTGCGAGGGCACGTCGAACAGGGCGGCCGCGGCGCGGAAGTCGTTCCAGTTCGCGGCCTTGTCCATGGCGAAGACGGCGTCCATGGTGGTGCCCGGTTCCAGCGCGGTCCAGCGCAGCGAGATGCCGTAGCCGTCGCCGCGGTCGGGGGCCGCGGTGTCGACGGTGGCCTTCTTGCCGACCTTCACGAGCTCGGAGCTGCGGTCGGAGAGCAGGGGGCCGTTGTTCGTCTCGCGGACGACGATCTTCTTGGAGCTGCCGCCGGCGACGTCGATGGTCTCCTCGCGCGTCTTGAAGGGGACCGTCTTGCCGTCGAGCAGGTAGCCGTCGCCGGAGAGCTTCTCCAGGTAGAGGTCGGTGACGTCGACACCGGAGTTGGTCATGCCCCAGGAGATGTCCTGGTTGTGGCCGATGATCACGCCGGGCATGCCCGCGAAGGTGTAGCCGCTGACGTCGAACTGGCACTTGCTGGACACCGAGCGGCAGTGCAGGCCCATCTGGTACCAGACGGACGGCAGCGAGGCCGACAGGTGCGGGTCGTTGGCCAGCAGCGGCTTGCCGGTGATGGTGTGCTTCCCGGCGACCACCCAGGAGTTGGAGCCGATGCCGTTGCCGTTCACGCCGACGGCCGTGGGGAGGCCGTCCAGGACCTTCTGGAGGCCCGCCAGCTGGCTCTGCAGACCGGCCGTGCCCGAGCCGGAGGAACCGGAGGCCGTGCCCGACGCGGCGCCCGTGGAGCCACCGGTGGAGCCGCTCGCGGACGCGGAGCCGTTCGGCTGGAACGTCTTGGTGACCTCGTCGTACGCGCCCGCCTGGACGATCGCCTTGTTCCGGCCGTACGGGTACTGCGGGTACAGGTCCGCGATCTCCTTGGGGCCGAGGCGGCTGGTCATCAGGGCGCGGTCGATCTCGTCCTGCATGTTGCCGCGCAGGTCCCAGGCCATCGCCTTCAGCCAGGCGATCGAGTCGACCGGGGTCCACTGCTCGGGCTTGTAGTCGTTGGTGAACCCGAGAGCCGCGTACTCCAGGGAGATGTCCTTGCCGCCCTTGCCCGCCAGGTAGGCGTTGACGCCCTTGGCGTACGCCTGGAGGTACTTCTTGGTGGAGGCCGACAGCGTCTTGTCGTACTCCTGCTCGGCGATCCGGTCCCAGCCCAGGGTGCGCAGGAACTCGTCGTTGTCGACCTGGCTCTTGCCGAACATCTCCGACAGACGCCCGGAGGTCATATGACGGCGTACGTCCATCTCGTAGAACCGGTCCTGCGCCTGGACGTAGCCCTGCGCCATGAACAGGTCCTCGTCGGAGGACGCGTAGATCTGCGGGATGCCGTAGCCGTCGCGCTTGACGTCGACGGGCCCGGACAGGCCGTCGAGCGTGATGGAGCCCTTGGTCTGCGGGAAGGAGGCGCGGACGGTGCTGATGGACCAGTACGCCCCGCCGGTGACACCTGCCACGACGGCCAGAACCAGCACGAGCACCATCAGACGGGCTCTGCGCCCCTTCTTCCTGCCGGACTTGCCGGGCTGCTGACCCGTGGAGGCGGTGGTGTTGGGGGGCATCGCTGTCCTTGCTGTCCTAACGCGAGCGGCGGCAAAGCGGGCTGTCCTTTTGAATGAGCGCTGGAGCAACCATAGGCGCAGGGCCCGGTCGGCCTTGACGCGGACTGGGGAACCAGCGCGGACGGGCGTTCGATCATGCACCGACAAGCGTCAAGAAATCGTCAAGAGTTAGGTAAGGTAACGAAGTAGTTGGGTACGAAGGACCGCCACTTCGTGTCCTATGTACGTGAGCCCACGCGCGTGTGCGCGGGCCAGGGAAGGGAACGGCCGCTGACTGTCCACGACCTCAACCAGCTCCTGCTCGTCTGCTCGCTCGTCCTGCTCGTCGCCGTCGCAGCGGTCCGGATCTCCTCGCGCAGCGGGCTCCCCAGCCTGCTCGTGTACCTGGGCATCGGCATGCTCATGGGCCAGGACGGAATCGGCGGCATCCGTTTCGACGACGCCGAGCTGACGCAGGTCATCGGCTATGCGGCACTGGTCGTGATCCTGGCCGAAGGTGGTCTCGGCACGAAGTGGAAAGAGGTCAGGCCGGCCCTTCCGGCCGCCTCGGCGCTGGCGCTGGCCGGGGTCACGGTGAGCGTCTCGGTCACGGCGGCGGCCGCGCACTACCTGGTCGGACTCGAGTGGCGACAGGCGCTCATCATCGGGGCGGTCGTCTCCTCCACCGACGCCGCCGCGGTCTTCTCCGTGCTGCGGAAGATCCCCCTGCCGGCGCGCGTGACGGGCACCTTGGAGGCCGAGTCCGGCTTCAACGACGCCCCCGTGGTCATCCTGGTGGTCGCCTTCTCCGCGCACGGGCCGATCGAGCACTGGTACGTGCTGCTGGGCGACATAACCCTGGAGCTGGCCATCGGCGCCGCCATCGGCATCGCGGTGGGCTGGCTGGGCGCCTGGGGCCTGCGGCACGTGGCGCTGCCCGCCTCCGGCCTCTACCCGATCGCCGTCATGGCCATCGCCGTCACCGCGTACGCGGCGGGCGCGATGGCGCACGGCAGCGGATTCCTGGCCGTGTACCTCGCCTCGATGGTGATGGGCAACGCGAAGCTGCCGCACTGGCCCGCCACGCGCGGGTTCGCCGACGGGGTCGGCTGGATCGCCCAGATCGGCATGTTCGTCCTGCTCGGCCTCCTGGTCACCCCGCACGAGCTGGGCGACGACATCCTGCCCGCACTCGTCATCGGGCTGGTGCTGACCATGGTGGCGCGCCCGCTGAGCGTCGTCGTGTGCCTGACGCCGTTCCGCGTCGCCTGGCGCGAGCAGGCACTGATGTCGTGGGCCGGGCTGCGCGGCGCCGTGCCCATCATCCTGGCGACGATCCCCATGGTGGGCGGCGTCGAGGACAGCCGCCGCATCTTCAACATCGTCTTCGTCCTGGTCGTCGTCTACACCCTGATCCAGGGGCCGACCCTGCCGTGGCTCGCCCGCAAGCTGCACCTCGGCCAGGACGCCGAGGCCACCGACCTCGGCATCGAGTCGGCGCCCCTGGAGCGGCTGCAGGGGCACCTGCTGTCCTTCGCCATCCCGGAGGGCTCGAAGATGCACGGCGTCGAGATCAACGAGCTGCGGCTGCCCCCGGGAGCCGCCGTCACCCTCGTCGTACGCGACGACAAGTCCTTCGTCCCGCTGCCCACGACGGTGCTGCGGCGCGGGGACGAGCTGCTCGTGGTCGCCACGGACCCGGTGCGGGACGCCGCGGAGCGCCGACTGCGCGCCGTGGGCGCCGGCGGCAAGCTCGCCGGGTGGCTGGGGACGAACGGGGCGACCTGACGGGGCGACCTGACGGGGCGACGTGACGGGGCAGCCTGACGGGGCCACCTGATGGGCTGCCGAAGGGCTGCTGGGGGCCGGCTCAATCGCAGGTGGAGCGCCGGGCAGTGCTCCTTTTCACAGGATCAACCGGCGCCGCTCCCTGTACTATGCAGGCGTTACCCAGATCAAACCAACTCTGCCTGACGCAGAGCTGGCGCGACCGTATGGCGGCCGCGACGCCCTTCCTCCATGGGCGCCGGCATCTACCGCAGTTTTGCGCAAGAGGACAGCTCTCGGCGCCGCCCCCCACCCGTAGGGGCCGCGCTACCAGGCGGCAGAAAGGCACGGGCCGTGGCATCCACGGTCACCAACGAGCCGTCGAAGGACTCGTCGGCCTCCTCTCGTCCGGGATACGGGCAACTGCTGCGCACCCGCGGCGCCTGGACGTTCCTGATCCCCGGTTTCGCCGCGCGCCAGCCGTTCGCGATGCTGACCATCTCCATCGTGCTGCTGGTGCAGCACACCACCGGCTCGTACGGCGCGGCGGGCGCCGCCGCGGCCGTCACCGGCGTCTCCATGGCGCTGTTCGCGCCCTACAGCGGCCGCCTCGCCGACCGCTACGGACAGCGCGCCGTCCTGATCCCCGGCGTGCTGATCCACACGCTGTCGGGTCTGACGCTGACGGCGCTCGCCCTGTCCCACGCGCCGCTGTGGGCGCTGTTCGCGGCCGCCGTGCCGACCGGTGCCTCGGTGCCGCAGGTCGGGCCCATGGTGCGGGCCCGCTGGGGCGTGAAGCTCCAGGGCTCGCCCCTGATGACGACCGCCGCGGCCTTCGAGTCGGTCACGGACGAGCTGACCTTCGTCGTCGGCCCGCTGCTGGCCACCGCCCTGTGCACGGCCGTCGACCCGGCCGCGGGCCTGGTCACGGAGGCCGGCCTCACCCTTCTGGGCGGTCTGCTGTTCGCCGCGCAGAAGGGCACGCAGCCCACGGTCACCGTCGGCGCCCACGCGCGCGTGGAGCACGCTTCCGCGCTGCGCGTCCCCGGCGTGCGCGTGCTGATCGTGACCTTCCTGGGCATCGGCTCCGTCTTCGGCGGCATGCAGGTCTCCCTCGCCGCCTTCACCGAGTCGATCGGCGAGCCCGGCCTGAACGGCGTCCTGTACGGCACCTTCGCGGCGGGCAACATGCTCTCCGGCCTCGTCTGCGGCGCCCTCGCCTGGAAGGTCGCCCCGCAGCGCCGCCTCGTCATCGGGTACGCCGCCCTGGCCCTGGCCGCGTCCGGACTGTGGGCCGCGCAGTCGGTGCTCGTGCTGGCGGGCCTCGGCCTGGTCGTCGGCATGTGCATCGCGCCCGCGCTGATCACCGGGTACACGCTGGTCGAGGGCCTGGTTCCGGCCGGCGCCCGCACCGAGGCGTTCACCTGGCTGACCGGCGCGGTGGCACTCGGCCAGGCAGCCGCCGTCACGGTCGCCGGACAGCTGGAGGACCGCTTCTGGGGCGGCGCCGGGTTCCTGGTGCCGATGGGCGGGACGCTGCTCGCCCTGGCGACCCTGGTGGCACTGCGCTCGCGGCTGGCGGTGCGGCCCCAGGGCCGTACGGTCGCACGTGGCGTGGGTCACCGGGTGCCGGTAGCAGTGGACTGAACGGCTGGAATACGTCACTATGGACCGTCGTTAGCACTCATCGAGTGAGAGTGCCAGGAGGAAGACAGTGCCCACCTATCAGTACCAGTGCACCGAGTGCGGCGAGGGCCTCGAGGCGGTGCAGAAGTTCACCGACGACGCCCTGACGGAGTGCCCCAGCTGCCAGGGCCGCCTCAAGAAGGTGTTCTCCGCGGTCGGCATCGTCTTCAAGGGCTCCGGCTTCTACCGCAACGACAGCCGCGGCTCCTCGTCGAGCAGCTCACCGGCGTCGTCGAAGCCGTCGACGTCCGACTCGTCCTCTTCCTCCTCCTCTTCGTCTTCGTCGTCCTCGGACTCGAAGTCGTCGAGCACCGGCACCTCCTCCAGCAGCAGCTCCGCCGCGTAAGCGCCGCTTACGCGCGCGTAGGACGCGTTTCTTACGGGACCCTGTCGTCACCCGGCGACGGGGTCCTCGGTGTTTCCCGGTGCGGTTAGGGTGCGGACATGGCGAACAAGGCGAACGTCGAACTCGGCGTGATCGGCGGCTCCGGCTTCTACTCCTTCCTCGACGACGTGACCGAGGTACAGGTGGACACCCCCTACGGGCCGCCCAGCGACTCCCTCTTCCTCGGTGAGATAGCCGGCCGGCGGGTCGCCTTCCTGCCCCGGCACGGCCGCGGGCACCATCTGCCGCCGCACCGGATCAACTACCGGGCCAACCTGTGGGCGCTGCGCTCGCTCGGCGCGCGCCAGGTCCTCGGCCCGTGCGCGGTGGGCGGACTGCGGCCCGAGTACGGGCCGGGCACGCTGCTCGTACCGGACCAGCTGGTCGACCGCACGAAGTCCAGGGTGGGGACGTACTTCGACGGACTGCCGCTGCCCGACGGCACGGTGCCGAACGTGGTGCACGTCTCCCTGGCCGACCCCTACTGCCCCACCGGACGCGCGGCCGCGCTGAAGGCGGCGCACGGGCGGGAGTGGGAGCCGGTGGACGGCGGCACGCTGGTGGTCGTGGAGGGGCCGCGCTTCTCGACCCGAGCCGAATCGTTGTGGCACCAGGCTCAGGGCTGGTCGGTGGTGGGCATGACCGGCCACCCCGAGGCGGCGCTCGCCCGCGAACTGGAGCTCTGTTACACCTCGTTGACGCTGGTCACCGACCTCGACGCGGGCGCCGAGACCGGCGAGGGCGTCTCGCACGACGAGGTGCTGCGGGTGTTCGCGGCGAATGTGGACCGGCTGCGGGGCGTGCTGTTCGACGCGGTGGCCGCGCTGCCGGCGAACGAGGAGCGGGACTGCCTGTGCGCCAAGGCGTTGGGCGGGATGGATCCGGGGTTCGAGCTGCCGTAGTGGTGGCGGGGGGCTGGGCGGCGTGGATGTGGAACGCCTCGTTCGGGTGAGGGAGTTGTCCACAACCGGCGGGTAGTCCACCGGCTTCGGCGGGCGGCGGCGCGATGGCGGATCGTGGGCTCGCAAGCCGTTCCGTCGTCGTAGGTGGTGGTCCCCATGTCCCTTGCTCCGTCGTCCTCTTCCTCTCCTGTTGCCCCGCTCCCCCTGGGCACCGACGCTCCGGCCACGTGCGAGGTGCCGCACTTCGCCCCCGTGCGGGTGCGGGGCGGGCGGTATCGGCTGCGCCGGCTCGTACGGCATCGGAGGCGGGCCGTGGCGGCCGGGCTCGCCGTCACCGCGGCGGCGCTCGTGGCGGCGGGTCCGCGGGAGGCGGGTCGGGAGGCCGACGGGGCGCGCGGGCATCCGGTGGCGGAGCCGGTACGCCAGCACCGGGCAGTCGAGAGGGTGTCCGCGCCGGTGCGGATCGCCGACGGGGCCACCGTGCGGCTGCTGCGGCCAGGTGACCGGGTCGACGTGATCGCCGCGGAGGAGACCTCGGCGGGCGGTGGCGCCCAGGTGGTCGCGCGCGGGGCGCGGGTGTCGAAGGTGCCGGAGCCGCTGGAGGCCGCGCCCGAGAGCGGGGCGCTGGTCGTGCTCTCGGTGCCGCGTGCCACCGCGGCGCGGCTGGCGGGGGCGAGCGCTACGGCTCGGTTGGCGGTGACGCTGTGCTGAGCCGCGATTGGACAGGATGGCGTAGCCCTGACGTAGGTTGCGGAGCGGTCTGTTCCACAACGTGTGCGTCCAAGGGGTGGCTCCGGAGTGAGCGAGAAGAAGGAACCGAGCGTCTGGCAGGGCTTCAAGGCCTTCCTGATGCGGGGGAATGTCGTCGATCTGGCCGTGGCGGTGGTCATCGGTGCCGCCTTCACCAACATCGTGAACGCGGTGGTGAAGGGGGTCATCAACCCGCTGGTCGGAGCGATCGGGACCAAGAACCTCGATCACTACAGCTCATGTCTGAGCGCGACGTGCGAGGGCGAGCAGGGGATCCGGATCCTGTGGGGCTCGGTCCTCGGCGCCACCCTCAGCTTCGTGATCACCGCGGCCGTCGTCTACTTCCTGATGGTCCTGCCCATGGCCAAGTACCTGGCCCGCGTGGAGGCCCGCCGCAAGGAGAAGGAGGGCGCCCAGGAGGTCATCGAGGTGACCGAGTTGGAGGTGCTCAAGGAGATCCGCGACGCGCTGGTCGCCCAGCGCGGCTCGGGGCACGACGAGCGCTGACGGCTCAGAGGTGGTGGGGCGGCTTCTCGTCGAGGAAGCGCTTCAGGTCGGCCGCGCTGTCGCCGCCCGGCCGCTCGCCCCATCCACGGTCCGTGTCGTCCGAGGACTGCTGGTCCAGCGGGTCGTCGAAGATCAGTGCGGGCTTCGGCTCGCGCGGCTCGGAGGCGGGGTCGGGGGCGGTGCTCATGCGTCCAGAGTACGGCCCCCGGGGCGCCAGTCCTCCGGACGGCAGCCCGGGGTCCTTGCGCACTTGTGAATCCCTGCGCAAGAAATTCCCCGCCCCTTCTGCTGTGCTTGATCCCATGATGCCCAGTTCCACCCCCGCGCCGGACTCCTCCCGCGCACACGAAAGCCACCGCCCGCTGCGCAGGCTCACGGCCCGTGGTCGTGGTGAGGCGCACCGGACCGCCACCCCGCTGGAGCTCCTGTTCGACCTGTGTTTCGTCGTGGCCGTAGCCCAGGCGGGCATCCAGCTGGTGCACGCCGTCGCCGAGGGACACGCGGGCGAGGGGATCCTCGACTACGCGATGGTCTTCTTCGCCATCTGGTGGGCCTGGATGAACTTCACCTGGTTCGCCTCGGCGTACGACAACGACGACGTCCTCTACCGGGCCGCCACCCTGATCCAGATCGCCGGCGTGCTGGTCCTGGCCGCCGGGATCTCCCGGGCGTTCGAGGACCACGAGTTCCTGGCCGTCTGGCTGGGCTATGCGATCATGCGGGTCGCCCTCGCGGCCCAGTGGCTGCGCGCGGCGCTGTCGAGTGAGGGCGCGGAGAGAACGACGGCGCTGCGGTACGCCGGCGGAGTGCTGTTGTGCCAGATCGGCTGGCTGGGCCTGGTGGTCCTGCCCGAGGGCGCCAGGCCCTGGGTGTTCCTGGTGATGGTCGTCGTCGAGATGTGCGTGCCGCCGTACGCGGAGAAGGACCGTCCCACGTCCTGGCATCCGCGTCATATCGCCGAGCGGTACGGACTGTTCACCATCATCGTGCTCGGCGAGACCATCGCCGCGGCCACGATCGCCGTGAAGACCGGCATCGACGAGAGCGACGAACTGGGCGAGCTGCTGCCGATCGCCACGGGCGGGCTGCTGATCATCTTCGCGGCGTGGTGGATCTACTTCGCGGTGCCGATCCACGGCCATCTGCGCTCCAACAGACAGGCGTTCCTGTGGGGTTACGGCCACTACCTGGTCTTCGCCTCGGCGGCCGCGATCGGCGCGGGCCTGGAGGTCGCGGTCGAGCAGGCCATCGGCAAGGCGCACATATCGACGCTGGCCGCGTCGGCCGCGGTGACCCTGCCGACGGCGCTCTATCTGCTCACCGTCTGGGCGCTGCACTCCCGTCACTACAAGATCGGCATCGCCCAGCAGCTGGTGCTGCCGACGGCGGCCCTGCTGGTGATCTGCTGCACGTTCCTGGGCGGCTGGGCGGTGCTCGCGGCCGGCCTCGTCTCGACGTTGACGGTGGCGGTCGGGGTGACGCTGACAGCGCGTACGACGGGCCATGAGGACAGGCAGCCGGTGCGGGCGCCGGTCGCCTAGGGTCGGCCGGTCGCCCGGGGTCAGCCGGTCGCCCAGGGGCATCCGGTCGCCCGAGGTCGGCCGATCACCCGGAGAGGGCATGGACGGCGCCGGTCGCTGGACGAGACTGGGCACATGACAGTTGACGCTCTGACAGACGTCGCGGGGCTGCGGGTGGGCCACGCGACCCGCACCGGCGACGGTTGGCTCACCGGCACCACGGTCGTCCTCGCGCCCGAGGGCGGGGCCGTGGCCGCCGTGGACGTACGCGGCGGGGGCCCCGGCACCAAGGAGACCGACGCGCTCGATCCGCGCAACGTCGTGCAGAAGGTCGAGGCGATCGTGCTGACCGGAGGCAGCGCGTACGGGCTCGACGCGGCGTCCGGGGTGATGGCCTGGCTGGAGGAGCGGGGCCGGGGGGTGCCGGTGGGGGTGGACCCGGCGCATGTCGTGCCGGTGGTTCCCGCGGCGTGCGTCTTCGACCTCGGGCGGGGCGGCGACTTCCGGGCGCGGCCGGACGCGGCCACGGGGCGGGCGGCGGTCGAGGCGGCCGCGGCGAGCGAACCCGGCTCACCGGTGCCGGAGGGCTGCGTGGGCGCCGGTACGGGAGCCACGGTCGGGCCGGTCAAGGGCGGCATCGGCACGGCGAGCACCGTCCTGGACTCGGGGATCACGGTGGCCGCGCTGGTGGTGGCCAACGCGGCGGGGTCGGCCGTGGATCCCGAAACCGGGGTCCTGTACGGGGAGTTGTTCCAGGGGCGCGTGGACTACCCGGAGACGACCGTCCACGAGGCCGCGCGCCGGCATCTCGCCGAGACGGCGGCGAAGAACGCACCGCCGCCGCTGAACACCACACTCGCGGTGGTCGCGACCGACGCGCAGTTGTCCAAGGCGCAGGCGCAGAAGCTGGCCGGGACGGCGCACGACGGCATCGCGCGCGCCGTGCGGCCGGTGCATCTGCTGAACGACGGGGACACGGTGTTCGCGCTGGCCACCGGGGAACGCCCGCTGGACGCCCGGCATCCCCTCGCCCTGAACGAGCTCCTCGCGGCGGGCGCGGACGCGGTGACGCGCGCGATCGTGCGTGCCGTGCGCGCGGCCGAGTCGGTGGACGGGCCGGGTGGAGTGTGGCCTTCGTACCGGGAGTTGTACGGGGATGCCCACGGCGGGCGCTGACGAGGCGCGCTGACGGAGCGCGCTGACGGAGGGCGCGGACGGAGGGCGCGGACGCGACGGTGTCCGGTGCCGCGCGGGCGATTGTCGCGGTTCTGTCACGTGATGGCGTTCACGGCGCACGCGGGGAACCCGCTCCGGTGACGGTGAGCTCTACCACCGTAGAACGGAACGGATCCCGCAGACCGCACGAAGATGGAGCAGCTCGTGACAACGCCGGACATAACAGCGCGGCGCGCGCTGGGTGCCTGTGCCGCCCTGATGATCGGCGCCCTGACCCTCACCGCGTGCAGCGGGAGCGCCGGCGCCGGCACGGAGGACGGCAAGGGCGGCAAGGACTCGCCCAGGACGTCCGCCGCGAAGATAGTGATCTCGGCGAAGAACGGCTCGACAGGAGCGTCGATCAACACGACCGGCGTGAAGGTCAGCGACGGCGAACTGACCGACGTGAAGATGACGGTGGCGGGGACCGGGCAGGACGTGCCGGGGTCCCTGTCCACCGACGGGGGCAGCTGGAAGCCGAAGGAGCAGCTGGAACGAGGGACGAAGTACCGGATATCGGCCACCGCGAAGGACGGGGACGGACGCAGGGCCGCCGCCGACTCGACCTTCACCACGGTCACTCCGGCCAACAGCTTCGTCGGCACGTACACGCCCGACGGCGGCACGAAGGTCGGCGTCGGCATGCCGGTGTCCTTCACCTTCGACAAGGCGATCAGCGACAAGAAGGCCGTGCAGTCGCACATCGAGGTCAGCTCCAGCAGCGGGCAGAAGGTGGTCGGGCACTGGTTCGGGACGCAGCGGCTCGACTTCAGGCCCGAGCAGTACTGGAAGGCCGGTTCCAAGGTCACGATGAAGATCGACCTGGACGGCGTCGAGGGCGCCGACGGCGTCTACGGCGTACAGAAGAAGACCGTCACCTTCACCGTCGGGCGCTCGCAGGTGTCGACGGTCGACGTCGACACGCAGACCATGACGGTGGTGCGGGACGGCCGGACGATCAAGTCGGTGCCGATCTCGGCGGGCAGTTCGGAGTTCTCCACCTACAACGGGCAGATGGTGATCTCCGAGAAGTTCAAGAAGGTGCACATGGACAGCCGCACCGTGAACCTCGCGGACGCGTACGACATCAAGGACGTGCCGAACGCGATGCGGCTGACGACGTCCGGGACCTTCATCCACGGCAACTACTGGTACAACAAGGGCAACCCGCCCTTCGGCCGTCAGGGCACCAGCCACGGCTGCGTCGGCCTGCGGGACGCGCAGGGCGGACAGGGGGACACACCCGCCAGGTGGTTCTACGACAACTCGCTCCTCGGGGACGTGGTGATCGTCAAGAACTCCCCCGACAAGACGGTGGCGCCCGACAACGGGCTCAACGGCTGGAACATGGCGTGGAGCCAGTGGGTGGCGGGCAGTGCCGTCTGATCCACCGAAGTGCCCTCCGGACAGGGTTTCTTGACACTTCGTCGGGCCGCGCGGGAACTTCTCGCGTGGCCCGCGCGTTTTACCGGACGTACGTTTTCTCGGTTCCCGGACATGATGTCCGACCGAGGGGCTACGGTATGCACCCACAAGGTGACATGCAGCAACGCCGGGAGAAACCTTGAGTGTTCCGTACGAGACGGCAGCGTACGAACCACCCGAGTCTCCGGAGTCTCCGGAGGAGCACCTCGCGCGACTCCTCGGACGCGCCCTGAACTCCTTCGAGTTGCCCGACGAGGCGATACGACGGCTCGACTGTGCGCTGGCGCACGACAGCTCACTGCACTCCGCGCACCACAGCGCGGGGCTGCACCGTGAGACGTACCGGCACACCTGGCTGCTCGCCGACGGCTCGGCGCTCACCCTGTGGGAGCTCGTGCACAACACGGCACGGGATCGGGCGCCGCAGCACGAGGTGTACGTCGACGAGGAGGAGCTGCGCGCCGCGACCGCGCGGCTGCCGCTGCCGCCGGACGCGCCGGACTTCGAACTGCCGGTGACGGTGCAGCTGTCGCCGATCCCCTCGCCGCGGCACGCGTACGCGCCGGACGACTCGGCGGACCACGCGCGCCGGCTCCTGCGCCGGGCGGAGAACGCCGACCGGCCGGACGCGGAGACGGCCGCGCTGCTGGCCACGGCGTGCGCGCACCAGATCACGCAGGCGTTCGGGCGCCCGTGCCGCGTGGGACGCGCCGGACTGTGCTTCTCGCTCTACGAGCACGCCTTCCTGCTGCGCGACGGCACGGAGGTCTCCCTCTGGGAGGTCGAGCACACGGCGACACCGGACGGGCGGCACATGTGCGAGGTGTACGTCGACGAGGACGCGGCACGGGACGCGATGGAGCGGCGGGCAGCGCAGGTGTCGTGAGCCCGGCGTCGCCGTTCGGCACGGGCGCCGCAAAGCCGGACTCGCCGGTCGGCGCGGGCGCCGTGGTGCCGTGCAGCCGGCTGGGCCGCTCCGTGCGGGTGGCGTGGCGTCGGCTGCTGCCGTCAGCGGCCGTCGCTGAGCTGTCGTACCAGTCCGGCGAAGGCGTCCCGTTCCGCCGGGGTGAGTTCCACTGCCTCCCGCTCGGGCGGGGTCTGTCGCTGGTGCGGGAGTGCGGAGAGCGCCGAGTTCGCGCGCCCCGGCGACGCGTTCGGGCGGCTGCCGCGAAGGAGGCGGACCAGCCCGATCACCCACAGCACGGCCGCCAGGGCGAGGACGACCGGGCCCAGCATCTGGAGGAACGAGACGTGCTCAGGCATGCGTTCCAGTAGACACCACGGTCCGGACCCAAAGGCCCGGACCGTGACGTATCTCGCAGGTGCCGCGAACAACTCACAGCACCCCAAAGGGACAAGTGGCGCCGGTGGGAAGGTTACGCGGCCACCGGCTGCTTCGCCTGCCCGGCCTCAGCCGCCGGGGACCCGGTGGCCGCGGCGGGCTCCGGGGCCGTCCTGCGCATCCCCTTCAGCAGGATGACCAGGCCGGCCGTGACCGCCGTACCGGCCGCGATGGCCAGCAGGTAGAGGAACGGCTTGCCGATGAGGAAGGTGACCCAGATGCCGCCGTGCGGGGCGCGCAGGGTCGAGCCGAAGGCCATGGTCAGCGCCCCGGTGACCGCGCCGCCCGCCATGGAGGCGGGGATCACGCGCAGCGGGTCGGCCGCGGCGAACGGGATCGCGCCCTCGGAGATGAAGGAGGCGCCCAGCACCCAGGCCGCCTTGCCGTTCTCGCGCTCGGCCGTGGTGAACAGCTTCTTGCGGATCGTGGTGGCCAGGGCCATGCCCAGCGGCGGGACCATGCCCGCGGCCATCACGGCGGCCATCACCTTCATCGCGGAGTCGCTCGGGTCCTGCACCGTGATGCCGGCCGTGGCGAAGGCGTACGCGACCTTGTTGACCGGGCCGCCCAGGTCGAAGCACATCATCAGGCCGAGCAGGATGCCGAGCAGGACGGCGTTGGTGCCGGAGAGGCCGCCCAGCCAGTCCGTCATGGCCTTCTGGGCCTCGGCGATGGGCTTGCCGATCACGACCAGCATCAGGAAGCCGACGACCATCGAGGAGAACAGCGGGATCACGACCACCGGCATGATGCCGCGCAGCACGGGCGGGATCTTGATCCGCTGGATGCCGAGGACGACGGCGCCGGCGATCAGACCGGCGGCCAGACCGCCGAGGAAGCCCGCGTTGATGTTGGCGGCGATCATGCCGCCCACGAAGCCGGGGACGAGACCGGGCCGGTCCGCCATGCCGTAGGCGATGTAGCCGGCGAGGACGGGGATCAGGAAGCCGAAGGCGACACCGCCGATCTGGAACAGCAGCGCCGCCCAGCTGTCGACCTGGAGCCAGTCGAAGTGCTCGGTGACCGGCACGGCCTTGTTGATCTCCCAGCCGCCGATCGCGAAGCCGAGGGCGATCAGCAGGCCGCCCGCCGCGACGAACGGGACCATGTAGCTCACGCCGGACATCAGCCACTTGCGCAGCTTGGTGCCATAGCCCTCGCCGGGCTCGCCCGCGCGTTCGACGGGGGTGCCGGGCCGGGCCGCCGCCGTGACCTCACCGCGGGCCGCCTTCTCACGCACCTCGGCGATGAGCTCGGCGGGACGGTTGATGCCCGCCTTCACGCCGGTGTCCACGGTCGGCTTGCCGGCGAACCGGTCCTTCTCCCGTACGGCCACGTCGTGGGCGAAGATCACGCCGTCCGCCGCCGCGATGACGGCCGGGTCGAGGCGGGTGAATCCGGCCGAGCCCTGCGTCTCGACGACGAGTTCGACGCCGGCCTCACGGCCCGCGTTCTCCAGCGACTCGGCCGCCATGTACGTGTGGGCGATGCCGGTCGGGCAGGAGGTGACGGCGACGATACGGAAGGGGCGCTCGGCCTCGGCGGCGGGGGCGCCCGGCGCCGAGGCCGTGGTGCCCGTGGTGCCCGTGGCGGCGTCGGCGGAGGCCGCCGCCGACGACGCCACGGAGTCTGTGGAGGCGCTCTGCGCGGCGCTCGCGCTGCCCTGCGCGCCCTCGGTTGCGGCACTCGCGCCTTCGGAAGCACCCTGCGCCGGGTCGGTGGCCGCGGGAGCCTCGTCCCCACGGATCAGCGCCGCCGCCGACGCCGCGTCGCCCGCCGACCGCAGCGCGTCCGTGAACTCGGCGTTCATCAGCTGCCGGGCCAGCGACGACAGGATCGTCAGATGGGCGTCGTCCGCGCCGGCCGGAGCGGCGATCAGGAAGATCAGGTCCGCGGGGCCGTCCGCCGCGCCGAAGTCGATGCCGGCGGCGCTGCGCCCGAAGGCGAGCGTCGGCTCGGTGACGTGCTCGCTGCGGCAGTGCGGGATGCCGATGCCACCGTCGAGGCCGGTCGGCATCTGTGCCTCGCGGGCGGCCACGTCGGCGAGGAAGCCCTCCAGGTCGGTCACCCGGCCCAGGGCCACCATGCGCTCGGCGAGGGCGCGCGCCGCCGCTTCCTTGGTGTCGGCGGACAGGTCGAGATCGACCAGGTCCGCGGTGATCATGTTGCTCATCGCGGGCTCCTTAGCACGCGTATCGCCCGGGGAGTCTGGTGGGCGGGGAGGGGGACGGGGGTGTGGAGGAGGGTGGCGGGAAGGCCGTGGGGGGCGCCAGGGGTGGAGGAGGAGACGGGAGAGGAGGAGACGGAGGAGGAGGGGGTGGGGAAGGCGGGGCCGGGGAAACCCCGCCTCCCCCGGGCGGCAGAGCGGCTCAGGAGGCCCTGCCGTCCGTCGGCGGCCGTGAGTAAGGGTGAGCTTCGCCGCTCACGACGCAGATCCGCAAGAACTGTGACAATCACGACATTCGTCATGGCGCCGGCTCCTTCAGTACGCGGTCCACCGGCACCTCGGCCGTGACCGTCACCGCCGCCAGGTCCAGGTCGCCCGGGGACGGCATAACGCTGCCGGGCAGCTGTACGGCCGCCGCGCCATGGGCGACCGCCGAGGCGAGGGCCTCCGGGCCGCTGCCGCCGGCGATCAGGAAGCCGGCGAGAGAGGAGTCGCCGGCGCCGACATTGCTGCGTACGACGTCGACGCGCGCGCTGCCGAACCAGGCGCCCGAGCCGTCGACCAGGAGCTGTCCGTCGGCGCCCAGGCTCGCGAGCACGGCGTGCGCACCCATCTCGCGCAACTCCTCGGCCGCCTTCATGGCGTCGCCCACGGTGGTCAGGGGGCGCCCGACGGCCTCCGCGAGCTCCTCGGCGTTCGGCTTCACCACGTCCGGACGGGCCCGCAGCGCTTCGAGGAGGGCGCGTCCGGAGGTGTCCAGCGCGATCCGCGCACCCCCCGAGTGCGCCCGCGCGACCACATCGGCGTACCAGGACGGCGCGAGCCCTCGGGGCAGGCTGCCGCAGCACGCGATCCAGCCCGCGTCGTGCGACTGCTCGCGCACCGTCTCCAGGAGCCGCTCCTGCTCGGCCGCGGACAGTTCGGGACCGGGCGCGTTGATCTTCGTCAGTACCCCGTCCGACTCCGCGAGCGCGATGTTCGAGCGGGTGGCTCCGGCGACCGGCACCGGCGCGACCTCGATGCCCTGCGCGTCGAGCAGGTCGGCGACCAGCGCGCCGGGGGCACCGCCCAAGGGCAGGACCGCGATCGTGCGCCGGCCCGCGGCCGCGACCGCCCGCGAGACGTTCACGCCCTTGCCGCCCGGGTCCATGCGCTCGCCGGTGGCGCGGATGACCTCGCCACGGTCGAGGGACGGAACCTCGTAGGTGCGGTCCAGAGACGGGTTCGGGGTGACCGTGAGGATCATGCGCGTACTACTTCCGTGCCGCCGCGCTCGATGGCGGTGGCGTCTTCGGGGCTCAGCCCGCTGTCGGTGATCAGCAGGTCCACGTCGCTCAGGTCGCCGAAGCGGGCGAAGTGCTCCTGGCCGTGCTTGGAGGAGTCGGCGAGCAGCACCACGCGGCGGGCCGCGGCCACGGCCGCGCGCTTGACCGCCGCCTCCGCGAGGTCCGGGGTGGTCAGACCGTGCTCGGCCGAGAAGCCGTTGGCCGCGACGAAGAGGACATCGGCCCGGATCTCGCCGTACGCGCGCAGCGCCCAGGCGTCCACGGCGGCGCGGGTACGGTGCCGTACGCGCCCCCCGATGAGGTGGAGCTGGATGCCGGGGTGGTCCGCGAGCCGGGCCGCGATGGGCAGGCTGTGCGTGACCACGGTGAGGGACGCCTCCAGCGGCAGGGCGGCGGCGAGGCGGGCCACCGTCGTACCGGCGTCGAGGATCATCGTGCCCTCGGTGGGCAGCTCGGCGAGGGCCGCCTTGGCGATCCGGTCCTTCTCGTCGGCCGCCGTCGACTCGCGCTCGGCGAGGTCCGGCTCGAAGTCCAGGCGCCCGGCCGGGATCGCGCCACCGTGCACACGGCGCACGAGCCCGGCCCGGTCGAGGGCCTTCAGGTCGCGGCGGATCGTCTCCGCCGTCACCTGGAACTCCTCGGCCAGCGACAGGACGTCGACGCGGCCGCCGTCACGAGCCAGTCGGAGGATCTCCTGCTGCCGCTCCGGTGCGTACATGTCCGCTCACCTCCGAACTGTGCCCGAACTTGTGGTTTCGCTGGGAGGCTACGCCCGGATTTCCGGAAAGTAAACAGGTTCGGGCTCAATCGGGCATGATCGGGCTTCCCGCCAGGTCAGAGCAGGCAGGATCAGGCAGGAACGGCGGGAGCGGAGACGACGAGGGCCCGGCACCGAAGTGCCGGGCCACTCCCCCGCCGTAGGACGCCGACGCCCTACAGGAATCCGACGTCCCTCAGGACACCAACGCGGGCTCCTTCTCCGTCATCGGCGACGGGTCCTCGGTCGCTCCGGCTCCCTCGACATGCTGTGCCGGACGCCTGGGCAGCGCGAACATCAGCAGGAAGATGACGCCCATCACCGCGGCCACCCAGCCCAGCGCGTGCTGGAAGCCGTCCACGAAGGCCGCGCCCGCCGCCGGGCCCCGGGCGCCCTCGGTCAGCCGGTCGTCGACGACGCCGAAGAAGACCACCGAGACCAGGCCCAGACCCAGCGCGTTGCCCATCTGCTGGACGGTGTTGATGAGGCCGGACGCCGAGCCCGAGTGCTCGCGCGGCACCTCCGAGAGGATCGCGTCCGTCAGCGGGGCCACGATCAGGCCCATGCCGACGCCCATGACGACCAGCGGCAGTGCCATCTGCCAGGGGGCGATGGCCAGGCCGTGGCGAGCGGACTCCCAGATGTAGAGCAGGACGCCGATCGCCAGCACCAGCGCGCCCGCCTGGAGCACCTTGCGGCCGAAGCGCGGGACCAGCTTCTGGACGGACAGGCCGGCCGCCGTCGAGACGGCGATCGAGAACGGAATCCCGGTCAGACCGGCCTTCAGCGGGCGCCAGCCCAGGCCGAACTGCATGTACAGCGTCCACACCAGGAAGAAGATGCCGAGCGCCACGCCGAAGACGGTCTGGACCGCGATGCCGGCCGCGAAACTCTTCACCTTGAACAGCGACAGTTCGACGAGCGGGGAGCCGTCACGTGCGGCCTTGCGCCTCTCGTACGCCACCAGCGCCGCGAGGACGACGAGTGCGCCCGCCATCGACACGTACCCCCACAGCGGCCAGCCCAGCTCGCGGCCGCGGATCAGCGGGTACAGCAGCATCAGCAGGCCGAGCGTGACCAGGGCGACGCCGACGAGGTCCAGCTTCAGGGCCTTCGGCGCCTTGGACTCGGTGATGAAACGGCTGCCGAGGATCAGTCCCGCGATGCCGACCGGGAGGTTGATGAGGAAGATCGGGCGCCACTCGAGGCCGAAGAGGTTCCACTGCGTCAGCAGTGCGCCGAGGAGCGGACCGGTGACCGCGCCGAGGCCGACGACCGCGCCGAACAGGCCGAAGACCTTGCCGCGTTCGTGCGCCGGGAAGGTGGCGTGCACGATCGACAGGACCTGAGGGACCATCAGCGCGGCCATGGCGCCCTGGAGGATGCGGGAGGCGACCAGCATCTCCGGGTTCACGGCGAAGCCGCACAGGGCCGAGGCGAGGGTGAAGCCGCCGATGCCGATGAGGAACAGCCGCTTGCGGCCGTGTATGTCGCCGAGCCGGCCGCCGGTGATCAGGCCGGCGGCGAAGGCGAGGGCGTAGCCGGCGGTGATCCACTGGATCTGGCCGAAGGTGGCGCCCGCGTCCCGCTGGATCGACGGGATCGCGATGTTGACGATCGTGACGTCGACGAGGTCCATGAAGGCCGCGGTCATCACGATCGCGAGGGCGAACCAGCGCCGGCGGTCGCCTGCGACGGGCGGTGCGGCGGAGGTCGCGACGCGGGTCGTGTCGGGGGTCGTGTCGGAGGTCGTGTCGGAGGTCGCGTCGGGAGTCGCCTGTTCTGTCACGCGGTCTTTCGGGGGAGCCGTCTCGGGCGCTGTCTCGCTTGAGGTCATGGAGGAAAGCTATGAGGCCAGTAGGTCAGATCCCGTCCTAGATGTGCGGCATCCTCGGATCCATGACGACGGATACTCCGGCACGGCTGCTGACCCTTCTCTCCCTTCTTCAGACGCCCCGCGAGTGGCCCGGCGGTGAGCTCGCCGACCGGCTCGGGGTGTCGCGGCGCACGGTGCGGCGGGACATCGACCGGCTGCGGGAGTTGGGGTATCCCGTGCAGGCGACCAAAGGGGCCGACGGTGGCTACCGGCTCGTCGCGGGCAAGGCGATGCCGCCGCTCGTCCTCGACGACGAGGAGGCCGTGGCGATCGCGGTCGGGCTGCGGGCCGGGGCCGGGCACGCGGTCGAGGGGGTGGAGGAGGCGTCGGTGCGGGCGCTGGCGAAGCTGGAGCAGGTGCTGCCGGCGCGGCTGCGGCATCGGGTGTCCACGCTTCAGGCGGCGACGATGCCGCTGACCAGTGGGGACGGGGCGAGTATCGCGCCGGAGACGCTGACGGTGATGGCGTCGAGTGTGGCGGGGCGGGAGCGGTTGCGGTTCGCGTACCGGGCGGGTGACGGGACGGAGTCGCGTCGCTCGACGGAGCCGTATCGGTTGGTGTCGACGGGGCGGCGCTGGTACCTCGTCGCGTATGACCTCGACCGGGACGACTGGCGGACGTTTCGGGTCGACCGGGTGAGTGAGCCGTTCGCCACGGGAGCGCGGTTCGCTCCGCGGGAGTTGCCGACGGGGAGTGCGGCGGAGTATCTGCGGCAGTCGATGTGGCGGCGGCAGGAGACGTACGACTTCTCGGTGACGTTCGGTGCGCCCGCGGAGTTCGTCGCTGCCCGGTTGCCGGGGTGGTTGGGGGCGCCGGAGCCGATCGACGGGGGGCGGCGGTGTCGGCTGCGGGGGGCGGCGGGGGACTCGGTGGAGTGGATGGCGGTGCGGTTGGCGATGGTGGACTGCGAGTTCGTGGTGGAGTCGCCGGAGGAACTCGTGCGGTGTGTGCGGGAGTTGGGTGGGCGGTTGAGTCGGGCGGCCGGGTGAGGTGGGGCGTGCGTCGATGCCTGCGGCGCCTGTGCGGGTTCGTTCGGTGGGGGTGTGCGTAGCGCCTGCGGGTGGGGGCGCGGGGCGGGGCCGTGGGCGACTGCGGGCCCGCGGGGGTACGCGCGGCCTCTCGGTGGCTTCTTTACGCCGGAGGGTCCGTCAAGTTCTGCCACGGGAAGTCCCTCAGGGCCTCCAGGTTGCGCATCGCCAGTGCGGCGGGGCCCTGGGGGCCCTGTGCGGGGGCGGTTCCGTCGGCCCAGGTTTCCACCGCCACGCGTACCGTCGCCGCGGCCACCGCGGCTGCGAAGCGGAGGGCCGGGGACGGGGCCGGGGACGGGGCCGGGGACGAGGGCCGCGCCGGCTCGGCAACGTTGTCGTCCCCGGTTCCGGTGACTCTCTCCGCCAGCACCACCGCCAGAGTCGCCTCCGCCTCGCGGCAGACCTCGGCCCATACCTTTCGCAGGGCCGGGCTGGAGTTGGCCAGGTTGACCAGGGTGCGGACCCACTCCCAGGAGGCCGCGGAGACCGCGGCGCCGGGTGTCAGGGTGTGATGGATCGCGTGTTCCAGGGCCTGGGGGACGGTGAGGTGGGACGGGGCGGTGCGGACGGCCTCGGACCAGCGGTCGGCGCCGGCCGCGTACAGCGGGGCCACCGCCTCCTCCTTCGTGGCGAAGTAGCGGTAGAAGGTACGCGGCGCGACTCCGGCGGCCTGGGCGATGTCCTCGGCTCGGGTGGCCCGCAGGCCCTGCTTCACGAAGAGGCCGGCCGCGGCGCGGGCGATCTCCATACGGGTGGCTGCCTTGCGTCGCTCCGTCAGGGAGAGGGCGGCGGCGGAGGGGCGTGCGGGACTGCTCACGTTCGGCACGGTATGCCTATGTGGCACAATCTGCCATCCGGGTGGGCCACCCCGTGGTTCAGGTACGGGGTGGCCCACCCTTTGGGAAGAAGCTGGAGCCGGGCCCCGGCACCCAGGGGGGATGGGCGCCGAAGCCCGGCTCGGGGGAAGTCCCGGCGCCGGGGGGAGTGCGTCGGGACCTGGTCTGTGGGTTGGTGGTCTCGGGACTCGAACTCGCTTGCCCTGAGGTCTTGTTCCCGGGGTCCTGCCGCTTGAAGCGGCGTTACATCGCCATGTTTGCGCGGTCTTTCGCCACCCGGCGTACGCGGACGGAGCCGATCGCACGCCCCCGGGCGGGCAGCCCTCGCGGGCCGCCCGGGGCCCAAGGTCACGCCGCCGCGTCGAAACCGGTGCTGCGGGCCAGCTTCTTCAGTTCCAGCAGGGCGTGCTTCTCGATCTGGCGGATGCGCTCGCGCGTCAGACCGTGCTCCTTGCCCACCTCGGTCAGGGTGCGCTCGCGGCCGTCCTCGATGCCGTACCGCATCTTGATGATGGACGCCGTGCGCTGGTCGAGGCGGCCGATCAGGTCGTCCAGTTCCTCGCTGCGCAGGAGGGTGAGGACCGACTGCTCCGGGGAGACCGCCGACGTGTCCTCCAGGAGGTCGCCGAACTGGGTCTCGCCCTCGTCGTCCACCGACATGTTGAGGGAGACCGGGTCGCGGGCCCAGTCCAGGACGTCCGAGACGCGCTCCGGGGTCGAGCCGAGCTCGGCGGCGATCTCGGCGGGCTCCGGGTCCCGGCCGTTCTCGCGGTTGAACTCGCGCTGCACGCGGCGGATGCGGCCCAGCTCCTCCACCAGGTGGACGGGGAGCCGGATGGTGCGGGACTGGTCGGCTATCGAGCGGGTGATGGCCTGGCGGATCCACCAGGTCGCGTACGTCGAGAACTTGAAGCCCTTGCGGTAGTCGAACTTCTCCACCGCGCGCACCAGGCCGGCGTTGCCCTCCTGGATGAGGTCGAGGAGGGGCAGGCCGCTGCGCGGGTAGCGGCGGGCCACCGCGACGACCAGGCGGAGGTTGGAGCGGATGAAGACGTCCTTGGCCCGCTCGCCCTCGGCGACCAGGGCTTCCAGTTCCTCGCGGGTGGCGTCCGCCTTGGCCTCCTCGTAACCGTCGAGGACCTGCCTTGCGAACACACCCGCCTCGATGATCTGCGACAGCTCGACCTCTTTGGCGGCGTCGAGAAGCGGCGTACGCGCGATCTCGTCGAGGTACATGCCGACCAGGTCGCGGTCGGCGATCTCGCCGCCATGGGCGCGAACACTGCTTGCCGCGTCGACGGCCTCGCCGGTGGCGGACTGACGACGGGCGACGGCACGGGTTGCCATGCGTGCTCCCTTGCGGTGGGGGTCCCCCACGCCTTCAAGGCAGTGGGGGAGGGCTGGCGGGTGGTTCTTGAACGCTTGGGACTCTTGTCGAGTGCCCGGCATCCGATGGAAACAACGACTGGAATCAGGACAGAATTCCCAACCCGCACCCCTATTTTTCTGATCTTGCAGTACCCTGTCGGACCACACGACGGGCCACGCGTCGTCCGTCACCCAGAGGTGCAGGTCAGACCGGGAGTCGACAGTGACCTCAAGGTCCTCAACGACCTCTGCATCCACGTACGTGAGACACCCGTCACATGCGATGCCGTGGCCTTCGCGCCGGAAAGCGCCGTCCTTGGCCGCCCTCCTACCCGGAAGACGGCCCGCGCCGGCCGATGGTTGCCCGCGAGACCCCTCAGCCGAACTGCACCGACCGCTTCGCCAGTCCCATCCAGAACCCGTCGATCACGGACTTCTGGGCGTCCAGCTCGCCGGCCGCGTCCGCCGCGCCCATGGCCACGAACAGCGGGGCGAAGTGCTCGGTGCGCGGATGGGCGTAGCGGCCGGCCGGGGCCTTGTGGAGGAAGTCCAGCAGTCCGTCCCAGTCGCGGTTCTCCAGCGCCCGGCGGCCCCAGTCGTCGAACTCCACCGACCAGGCGGGGATGCCGCCCTGCCGCAGGGCGGCGAGGTTGTGGGTGAAGAAGCCGGAGCCGACGATCAGCACGCCCTCGTCGCGCAGCGGCGCGAGCTTGCGGCCGATGCCCATGAGCCGCACCGGGTCGAGGGTCGGCATGGAGATCTGCAGGACGGGGATGTCGGCCCCGGGGTACATCTCGACGAGCGGGACGTAGGCGCCGTGGTCGAGGCCGCGGTCCGGGATGTCCTGGACGGGCGTACCGGGGGCGCGCAGCAGCTTGCGTACGGACTCGGCGAGCTCGGGGGCGCCGGGCGCCTCGTACGCCACCTGGTAGTAGTGCTCGGGGAATCCCCAGAAGTCGTAGACGAGAGGGACGGTCTCGGTGGCGCCGATGGCGAGCGGGGCCTCCTCCCAGTGGGCGGAGACCATGAGGATCGCCTTCGGGCGCGGCAGACCGGCGGACCATGCGGCGAGCTCACCGGGCCAGACCGGATCGTCCGCGAGCGGCGGGGCGCCGTGGCTGAGATACAGAGCGGGCATGCGCTCCTGCGTGACGGCGGACATGGCGGTGACTCCCTCCGGAGGGGCGAAGCTCCACTTGCTTCAAATCTAAAGCTTCTTCTGAGTCACGACGGTACGACCAAGTAGTTAAAACTTCAAGGAGAGCTCTCGTACAGTGGAGTACATGAATATGCCATCGACCTCCGGGCCACGCGCGTCCGCGCCCTCGTCCGCAGCGGCCGAGGAACCGCGCTGGCTCACCGCCGAGGAGCAGGGCGTCTGGCGCTCCTACATCGACGCGACCACCCTGCTGGAGGACTATCTGGACCGTCAGCTCCAGCGGGACGCGGGCATGCCGCATGTCTACTACGGCCTCCTGGCCAGGCTGGCCGACGCCCCGCGCCGCCGGCTGCGGATGACCGAGCTGGCGATGTTCGCGAAGATCACCCGCTCCCGCCTCTCGCACGCCGTCGCCCGGCTGGAGAAGAACGGCTGGGTGCGGCGCGAGGACTGCCCCGACGACAAGCGGGGCCAGTTCGCGGTGCTGACCGACGCTGGCATCGAGGTGCTGAAACAGACCGCGCCGGGCCATGTGGAGGCGGTCCGCCAGGCGATCTTCGACCGGCTCACCCCCGAACAGCAGGAGGCCCTCGGCGAGATCATGCGGATCGTCGCCGAGGGCCTGCAGCCGAGCGAAGCGGGTGCGGACCTGCCCTGGCTCCGCTGAACCACTCGTTCAGGGAGCCGGGGCAGGTCCTGAGGCCGTACGTACGGAGCGTCCCCATCCCCGTACGTACGCCTGGTCCCAGGGGGTCCCAGGTCCGAAGGAGGCCCGAGGAGCCCGAGGAGGCCGAGGAGGCCCATGGAGGCCCATGGAGGCCCATGGAGTCTCAAGGGGTCGTCCCAAGGGGCCCCAAGAGGTCGTCCCAAGAGGTACGGCCGGAAGGCCGTCGTCGCCGTCTCAGTGCGCGACGACCGGCACCGGCAGCTCGTCCTCGGCACCCTCCTCGGAAGACGCCACCGTCGCACCGCCCGGGCGTCCGGCGTTGACGAAGGTCAGGGCGATGGCCGCGGCGACCACGAGGATGCCGACGGCGAACCAGATGGCGCTGGTGTAGCCCTGCACCATGCCCTCCAGCTGGACCAGCTGCTGCTGGGACCGGCTGCCGGCACCGGCGATGTGGTCGGCGATGTACGACGTGGTGGCCGAGGCGGCGATCGTGTTCAGCAGGGCCGTACCGATCGCGCCGCCCACCTGCTGCGAGGTGTTGACCATCGCGGAGGCGACACCGGCGTCCTGCGGCTTGACGCCCTGCGTGGACAGGGACATCGCCGGCATGAACGCGGTACCCATGCCCAGGCCGAGCAGCAGCATCGCCGGCAGCAGCAGGGCGGCGTACGAGGAGCCGATCTCCAGCTGGGTCAGCATCAGCATGCCGACGGCGGCCACCAGGAAGCCCGGGCCCATCAGCAGCCGGGGCGCGACCCGGGTCATCAGACGGGTGCCGATCTGGGTGGAACCGGTGATCATGCCCGCGATCATCGGGAGGAAGGCGAAGCCCGTCCTCACCGGCGAGTAGCCCTTCACGATCTGCAGGTAGTAGGTCAGGAACAGGAACAGGCCGAACATCGCGATGATCGCCAGGCCGAGCGAGAGGTACACACCGCCGCGGTTGCGTTCGGTGACCACGCGCAGCGGCAGCAGCGGCGCCTTGACCTTCGACTCGACGAACACGAAGGCCGCGAGCAGGACGGCCGAGGCGACGAACATGGCGACGGTCACGGTGTCGCTCCAGCCGTCGGACTCGGCGCGGGTGAAGCCGTAGACCAGCGCGACCAGGCCGAGGGTGGACAGGATGACACCCGGGATGTCGAGCGAGGAGCGGTTGCGGCCGCCCTCCGGCTCACGGATGACGAGCCAGGCACCGGCCGCGGCGAGCACGGCGAACGGGATGTTGACGAAGAACGTCCAGCGCCAGTCCAGGTACTCGGTGAGGAAGCCACCGAGGATCAGGCCGACGGCGCCGCCACCACCGGCGATCGCGCCGTAGATGCCGAACGCCTTGGCGCGCTCCTTGGCGTCCGTGAACATCACGGCGAGCAGGGAGAGCGCGGCCGGGGCGAGCAGCGCGCCGAAGGCGCCCTGGAGGGCGCGGGCGCCGAACATCATGGCCTCGTTGGTGGCCGCGCCGCCCAGCGCGGAGGCGGCGGCGAAGCCGCCCAGGCCGATGACGAAGGCCCGCTTGCGGCCCCACAGGTCGGCTATCCGGCCGCCGAACAGCAGCAGACCACCGAAGGCGAGGGCGTAGGCCGTGACGACCCATTGGCGGTTGCCGTCCGAGATGCCCAGGTCCTGCTGGGCGGAGGGCAGGGCGATGTTCACGATGGTCGCGTCGAGGACGACCATGAGCTGGGCCAGCGCGATGAAGACGAGCGCTTTCCAGCGGTTGGGGTCGACAGCACCGAGGGTGCTTCTTGCAGCCTTTGCGGCCGTTTCGGACATGGGGGTACCCACTTCGGGACTTCGTGACGGAAAAAGTGAAAGGAAAAGGGACGGCTCGACCGGTGGTGACGGTCGGTGAGTCGAAGAGTCGGTGAGTCTGTGAGTCGGTGAGTCGGTGAGTCGGTGAGTCGGTGAGTCGGTGAGTCGGTGAGTCTGTGAGTCGGTGACTGTTGGGTTACTGACTGCCGTGGTGCTCTGAACTGATCGGTCAGGCGGTCAGGCAGTTGGGGGTCAGGCAGTTGGGCGGTCAGGCAGTTGGGCGGTCAGGCCTGGCGCAGGTCCTCCATGGTCATCGCCGTGCCCGGCAGGGCGGAACGGGCCGGGGCCCGCAGTCCGTCCAGGAACAGCTGGAGATGGCGGTGGACGTAGCGGTCGGCGATGTGGCACCCGGTCCCGGCCGGCGGCCGGCTGAGCTGGGCCGCGGCGAGCAAGACGTCACCGACGTCCACGTCGGGGCGGAGCTGGCCGGCCGCCTTGGCACGGCCCATGATCTCCCCGACGAGTTGCTCGACCCGCTCGCGCGCCGCTTCCAGATCCGGGTGGTGCTTGTCGAACGTGCTCTGGACCATCGGGCACAGCGCGCTGATCCGCTCGTCGGCGGCGGTGTGCACGAAGCGCTCCAGGGCTCCGAAGGCATCCCCGGTCTCCGCGAGCGCGAGTTCGGCCGCCGCCACCGTACGGTCCATGACGGAGCAGACGACCTCGCGGACCAACGCGTCGCGGTCGGGGAAGTTGCGGTACACCGTGGCGTTGCCGACGCCGGCCCGGCGGGCGATGTCGTCCAGCGGCACGTCGGGGCCGAACTCGACGAACAACTCCCGGGCGGCGGTGACGATCCGCTCCCGGTTGCGCAGGGCGTCGGCGCGCGGCCGGGTCGCCTTGCGCGGTATGGGGGTCGCGGTCTGCACGGCGTACTCCTGAGTTCTGGTGAGAGCGATTGAGCTCTGATGAGAGCCATTGAGTTCTGGTGAGGGCGATCCGGGGAAAGTCTCCCCGTTTCGCTCGGACACAGGGCTAAACGGGGAAGGCATCCCCGGTTATTTCCCGCCGCGGCAAAGACCCCATGTGACCCCGGTCACCATCCCCCGCCGAACAACCCACGTTCGGTCTCCTCCAGCGCGCGCCCGCGCATCCCTCGACACAGGGTGATCGAAAGGGTGCAGCGCGCAGTCCGGCGGGCTGCCATGGACTGAGGGGCCCATGCATGCAGCCGAGCCGTCGGATACGCACCCGCCGTGTGGCCGCCCTCGCCTCCGTGACCGCCCTGACCCTGGCGGCCAGCACCTCGGCAGGCACCGGCAGCCACACGGCGGGCATCCCGACGGCGACGGGAGCGGGATCGGCCGCGCTGGCCCGCTCCTCCCCTCTCGGCCCCTGCATGATCAGCGGCCGGCCGGCGGTCCAGATGTCGGAGGGCATACCGACGGTGCGCGGCTACTCCCGGTCCACCGGCACCGTCCGCGCCCTCACCCTGATGGTCGACTTCCCCGACGCGCCGGGCGCCGGCCCCGCGCTCGACCGTTTCGCGGAGTTCTTCCCGCAGACCCAGGAGTGGTTCCGCACCAGCTCCTACGGCCGCCTCGACTACCGCCCCCTGACTCCGATCCGCGACTGGCTGCGCATGCCGAAATCCTTCCGGGCGTACGGCATAGAGCGCGGCGCCCCTTTCGACCCCGGGTACCGGCAGCTGGTCCAGGACATCGTGGCCGCGGCCGATCCCCGGGTGGACTTCCGGTCGTACGACTTCCTGAACGTGCTGGTGACGCCGAACGCCGGCCCGTCGGCCCTGGACACGGTCCTGTCGGTGTCCTTCGCGGGCAACACCGAGGCCCCCGTCGCCGACGGCGTCTCCGTCGCCAACGCGTCCTTCGTCTACTCCCGCCAGGACGACGGCTCCGGCTCCTACCACCGCACCGGCTACCGGGTCCTCCCCCACGAGAACGGCCACGTCTTCGGTCTGCCCGACCTGTACACCGCGGAGGGCGGAGGCGCGGTCGGCCACTGGGACATCATGAGCGAGGACTGGGGGGCCAACAACGACCTGCTCGGCTGGCACAAGTGGAAACTGGGCTGGCTGGACACGGCACAGGTACGGTGCGCGGCCGCGCCCGGGACGTCCGAGTACGCCCTGACACCGCTGGCCCGCGAGGGCGGCCCGAAGCTGGTGTTCATACCGCTGGACCGCCGCAGCGGCTACGCCGTCGAACTGCGCACCCGCGAGGGCAACGACGAGGCCGTGTGCCGTCCCGGCGTCCTGATCTACAAGGTCGACGCCGGGGTGGACACCGGGATGGGCCCGATACGGGTCCACGACGCCCGCCAGGACAGCGGCGGCTGCACCCGCAGCGCGAACGTCCACGCCGAACTCTCGGACGCGACCTTCGCACCGGGCGAGGAGTTCCGGGATGCCAAGCGGGGCGTACGGGTGGCGGTGGTGGGGGTGGATCTGACGGGGGCTTATCGGGTGCGGGTTACTCGGGGGTAGCGGGTGGGGTGGGCGTGGGTGTGGGTGTGGGTGTGGGTCAGTGAGCAGGTGGGCGTGGACACCTGGGGCGTCGGGGGTCGTACGCGCGCGTGGGGCGGCGTCGGCGTGCGCGCACCGTGGGGCGGATTACCGTTAGGGCTGCTGCGACGCCGTACCGGAGAGCCGATGCCCGCGAAGACGACCCTGGACGACCGTGCCGTGCCGGCGGAGGCGGTGACTCCGTTGATCCGGGGCGTCGCGGTGCTGTGGCGGCTGACGGAGGCCGGCGGGACGCTGAGCGCGAGCGGGCTGGAGCGGGCCACCGGACTCGCGCGCTCCACGGTGGACCGGATCGCGTCGACGCTCGCCCGCATGGGATACGTCCGTCTCGACGGCCGCGACGTGGTGCTCGCACCCCGGGTGATGCGACTGGGCAACGCCTACCTGGCCGCCCTGGGCCTGCCCGACCTGCTCTCCTCCCACGCGGACGCGCTCGCCGACGAGTTGGACGAGTCGGTGTCGCTGGCGGTCGGCGACCTCGACGGCATCCGCTTCATCCACCAGGCGACCCGCCGCCGCGCGATGTCCCTCAGCTTCCGCATCGGTGACCTGCTCCCGGCCGAACGCACCGCGCCGGGACCGCTGTTCGCGACGGAGTGGACGCAGGCGCAGTGGCACGCCTGGCGCGAGCGCCGGGCGGCGGACCCGCAGGACCGTGGCTTTCCCGCCGTACCGCCCCGCGAGCACACGTCCCCCGACACGGACGCGGACGGGTGCACGGACGCCGATGCCGATTTCGAGCACCGGGTGGCGCGGGCGCGGACGGACGGCTGGGCGCTGGACGACCAGTTGATCGAGCCGGGCCTGGTCGCCGTGTCCGCGCCCGTCCGGGACCCTCGTGCGGGCGGCCGTATCGCCTGTGTGGCGAGCGTGGTGAGCCACACCAGCCGCCACACCGCCGCGCACCTGCGCGACACGCTCCTCCCCCGCCTGCGCTCGGCGGTGGCCGAGATGGAACGCGAGCTGCGCCAGGCGCCGCAGCCGCGGCCCGGGCCGGCACCGGAGGGCCTGGCGATCTGGACGGGCGCCTCCAAGCAGGAACTGGGCCGGGAGTTCGTCGAGTCGCTGGCGCGCGGACTGACCGTACTGACCGCCTTCGGCGCGGGACGGACCGAGCTGACGCTCACGGATGTGGCACGGGCGACAGGGCTGTCACGCGCCACGGCACGCAGGGCGCTCATCACGTACGAGCATCTGGGCCTGGTACGGCAGTCGGGCAGCCGGGGCTTCGTGCTGACCCCGCGCGTCCTGTCACTGGGCTTCCCACCCCTGTCCCGTACGTCCCTGGCCCAGATCGCCGCCCCGCACCTGGCCGAACTGGCCGACCGCGTCCACGAGTCGGCGGCCCTGGCGGTGCTGACCCCGTCGCGCGAGGAGATCCAGTACACGGCCCGGGCCGCCACCAGCCGCGTGATGAGCGTCAACGTCACGGTGGGCACGCGACTGCCGGCGTACGCGACGTCGATGGGGCGGGTGCTGCTGGCGGATCTCCTGACCGGGGAGGGGCGGTCGGGGACGGAGGGGCGGTCGAGAACGGAAGGCCAGTCGGGTGCGCCGACGGGCCACCTGCGCCCGCTGACCCCTCGTACGACCACGGACCCCACGACTCTGAGGGACGTGCTGGAGGACGTCCGCGTGCGCGGGTACGCCCTGGTGGACGAGGAGTTGGAGGAAGGACTGCGCTCGGTGGCGGTGCCGGTGCGGGACCGGACGGGCCGGGTGGTCGCTGCGGTGAACGTGGCGATGCACGCGGCTCGGCGGTCCGTGGAGGAGTGCGTACGGGACGTGCTGCCGGAGCTGATGGAGACGGCGGGGCGGGTGGAGGGGGATCTGCGGGTGGCGGGGCGGTTCGCGCGGGTCGCGATGTCCTGAGGCTGCCGGGGAGACCGCCGGCGTTCACGGGTCCACGGGCGGGCCGGTTCACCCGTCGTACGGCCGGACGGCACGTCCCTCGCGCAGGGTCAGCCCCCACCAGGCGAGCTGGTCCAGCAGCACGGCGGCGGCCTTGGCGGTGCCGTCCTGGTCGTTCGGGCGGCCCTCGTCGTCGAACTGCTCCCAGGCCATGTGGAAACTGACCGTGTCCCGCAGGGTGACGGCGTGCAGCTCGGCGAAGACCTGCCGGAGCTGCTCCACTGCCCGCTGCCCTCCGGCCATGCCGCCGTAGGAGACGAACCCCACCGGCTTGGCCCGCCACTCCCGGTAGACGTAGTCGATGGCCAGCTTCAGGGCGGCGGGGTAGCCGTGGTTGTACTCGGGCGTGACGACGACGAACCCGTCGAGCCCACCGATGCGCTCGGCCAGGGCCGGCGCGTCGCCCGGGGCGTCGGACGGCTCGAGGGTGAGCTTGAGCTCGTCGACGAGGGCGGGTTCGGACAGGTCGATGACATGCGTCTGCATGTCGTCCCGCCGCCCGATCTCCGCCAAGAACCACCGAGCCACCTTGTCGGCAAACCGCCCCGGCCGCACACTGCCGACGAGGAGGCCGATCTTGAGCGGGGGGTGGGGGTCCTGAGAGTTGTGGGGGTCCTGAGAGTCATGGGGGTTCTGGGGGTCCTGAGAGTCCTGGGGTGTCTGGGGGGCGGGGGTTACGAGGGTGCGCGGGGTCTGGGGCATGGGTGAGCCTCGATTCGGGGTTGAGTGGTGCGCGCTTGGCTTCGCGGTTCGCGTTTCGCCGCTCGCGGTCCGCCCGTGGGCGGGGTCCGCGCAAGCAACGTAAAATCTCAAGTCAACTTGAGGTCAAGGCGCCATCCGAGGACACAGGAACCCGGGGCCGACCGGGCAGGGCCACCAAGGCACGTCCCGATCACCGACAACCGGGGCGAACGACGAGAGACGAATCCGCTACGCTGTCAGGGCACCTTTGCCTTCGTAGCTCAGGGGATAGAGCACCGCTCTCCTAAAGCGGGTGTCGCAGGTTCGAATCCTGCCGGGGGCACAGCAAAAGGGCCAGCTCAGGAGGGTTTCCTCCCAGGCTGGCCCTTCGTCGTATTCGAGGGCGTGCCACACGCGTGCCACTAATGCCACGCGGATGCCACATCACTCCTGACCGGTGGCCTCTCCCCCGCTCTCGCGAATCATGGTCCCGAGCCGATCGGCGATGGCCCGGTCACGGTCACTGGTCATGTGCTGGTAGATCAGCGCGGCCCGTGAGCTGCTGTGGCCCATGCGGGTCATCAGCTCACGGGTGCTGGCCCCGGCCGTCGAGGCCAGCGTGTTGCCCGTGTGCCGCAGATCATGGAAGTGCAGCTCGGCCGTGACGCCCGCAGCCGTCCGGGCCTTGACCCAGTCATCGCGGAAGTTGCTCCGTCGCAGTTGCCCGCCCTGCGGCCCAACGAAGACGTGCCCGTCACGGCCGGGACCGGCGAAGTGCTCCAGGTGGTGCGTGACGGCGTCGAGCAGTTCGGCCGGGAAGGAGACGGTACGCACCCCGGCTGCAGACTTCGGTGCCTTGTCGAAAAGGCGACCGCTCTGCAACTCAGCCTGAGCGCGGCGAACAGTGAGGGCCAGCCCCTCCAAGTCGATGTCCCGACGCCGTAGGGCCGCCAGCTCCCCGAACCGCAGCGTGGTGAAGGCCGCCAGGAGCACGAGCAGCCGGTAGCGCGGCGCGATGGAGTCGGCGACGGCGAAGACCTCAGGGACGGTGAGGACCGGCCGCTCGGGTACGTCGTAGCGATCCGCCCCCTTGACGCGGCACGGATTGCGCCGGATCAGCTCATCATCCACGGCGGTGTTCATCAGGGCCCGCAGCAGTTGGTAAGCCTTGACGACCGTCGGCTCCCCGACGCCGGCCGCCAGGAGCCTGCCGCGCCAGCTGCGTACCCGAGTCGTCGTCACGTCGGCCACGGATCCGGCCCCGAAGGTAGGCAGGATGTGCAGCCGCATCACCGACTCGTTCCGCTCTCGGGTGCGGTCGGCGAGTCTCCGGTCCCGAAGCCATGCGGTGGCGTACTCCTCGAAGTTGACCGTTCCGGCGTTCGGGTCTGCCCACTGCCCGCGCGTGATGTCGGACTCGATGTGCGTGAGGGCGACTTGGGCGTCACTCTTGGTCGGATACGTCTTCTCGGCCGGGCGAAGTTGGCCCGTCTCAGGGTCGCGGTAGCGTACCTGCCAGCGGCCGGACGGAAGCTGCCGGACCGACCCGAAGCTTCTACGCCTCCCCTTCTTGTTGGCCATCAGGCGACCCTCCTCAGCGAGCCACGCCGGTCTCCGATGGGCTGCACTGTGTGAGCCTCGATGAAGGCGCTCAGTGCGCTCTCAGGTATGCGGACGTGTCGGCCGACCTTGACGAACTTGATGCGCCGCTCAGCGATCAGTCGGCGCGGGAAGCGTTCCGTGGTGCCGAGGTAGTCAGCCACCTGCGCCACTGTGAGGTAGCGGTCAACCACGGGTGGGCTCTCCTTCCGTTCCGGGGGCGGGTTCGAGGGATGTGGCAAGCCAGGCTTCGGTGTCGGTCAGGCCGGTTCCGGCGAAGACCCAGTGCGTGAGGACGTACGTCGTGGCGTTCTCGCGCTCAGGCTGGGTGGCAGCGGCTTGGGCGCGGCGCCATTGGGCGCGGGCGTCGCGGAGGGCGCCGAGGGTGGTTGAGTAGCGGCGGGACTTGGTCGAGAAGTGGCCGCGGAAGCCGAGCATGTGAGCCCAGGCACGCAGGCGGAGGTGTTCGAGGTCCTTGCGGGCGCCGAGGGTCCAGGCGGTCCGGATGAGGCTGCGGGCGTGGTCGCTGATGTCGAGCTGGGCCAGCTCGGCAGCGAACTTCAACGGCCGGTCGAGAGCTCCCGTCGCGGTCTCAGCGCCCTTGGTGGCGTACTTGGCGATGTACGCGGCGACAGCGCGCTCGGTCAGTTCCTGACCGTCGTTGAAGTCGGCGGATCGGATGGTGCGGACGTCGAGTTGGCGGCCGAAGACGAAGGTGTGGGCGTGGCCGTCGATGACCGGGCCGTCCACGCGGACCTTGGCGGCAGCCGCCTCGATGGCGTCGGTCAGCAGCTCTGCCGTAGCCCAGGCGGGCGGTGGGGTGTCGCCGCCGGTGGGGCCGTCGAGGCGGATGACGGCGTGGAAGTGGACGGCGCCGCGCTTTTGGTACTCGGCGACCTTGGCGAAGGACACGCGGGCGTGGTCGCGGAAGCGGCGTTGTGACAGGCCGGCGCGCTTGGCGACTTCCCGGCGGAGGTAGGTGGAGAAGCGCCGCCACAAGGGTCCGGCGTGGGCGTTCCAGAGGACGGCGGCTTCGTAGTCGTAGGTGTCGGGGTCGAGTGGGGTGCCGAGGGTCTCGTCGTCCTGGTCGTGGTGGGTGCCGCAGCGGCAGGGGCGTCCGCTGGAGGGGCGGTTGTGGACCGGGCCGAAGCTCGGGGCGGTGAAGGTGGCGAAGACGCGCGGGTGGGCGCCGACGTGTTCGGGGGTGCCCTTGCCGCCGCGCAGGCCCGAGGTGATCAGGTGGAAGGTGTCGCGGCGGTAGACCTCTGCGCAGGCCGGGCAGCGGGTGGTGCGGCGGTTGTTGCAGCGGACGAGGAGGTTCCCGGCCGGGAGGTCGGTGGAGTCGAGGTGCTGAAGGACGCGGCCGAACTCGCCGGTGGTGGTGTCGATGTCGTACTCGGTGCGGTGGCCGTCGAGGCGGATCGGGTGGGTGCAGCCGCCGAGGCCGGAGAGCTGGCGGAGGATACCGGGCAGAGTGCCGTGCTCGGCGAGCTTCGTGAGTTCCGGGAGCGGGGGCGGGGTGGTGCGGGTGAAGATGGCGACTCTCCTTCTGACTGGCTCGGTCAGGAGTTGTGGCCCCGGGGGCGGCAGATGCTTGGTCGTGTGTGCCGCCCCAGGTGCTCGGCGTGCTGTCAGCGCCGGCTGTGCTCGCGGAGCAGGGAGCGCAGGACCACGGCCGCGATGGCCACGGAGATGGCCGAGACGGCGACGGCGGCCAGGAGCGCGGTGAGGACGACACCGCCCACGACCACGGCCGCCACCACGGCGGGGCTGACGTGAAGCGCTGGGACCGTGCGATGTACCGGCGCCGGGTCGGCCGGCGTGTGGATGTGCGCGGGCGGCGGCGTGGGGTTGTGGGGGTACTTGGGCAGGAACACGGTCACGATCTCCTCATCTACTCGTCTAGGCATGTGAGCCGTTTATGACGTCCACGCCGGTACGCGTGCCGGACTCGATGGCGGGGGCGAGGAAGGTCTGCGAGAGCCAGAAGCCGAAGAGGGCGATCAGGACGACGACCCAGGTGCGGACGCCGAGGAACTTGACCGCGCCCCAGGCGAAGAGGCCGAGGACGACGACGAGCGGCAGGCTGACGGTCACGGTGTACGGGGTCCTTTCGGCGGATCAGCGGACGGGGCAGCGGTGGGTGCGTGCGGCCAGCTCGGCGGCGGCGCGGCTGTCGTAGTCGGCGGAGAAGCCGCAGCGCGGGGCCGTACAGACGGCGGTGTGCTTCTCGCGGCCCCGGCTGTCGTAGGAGCTGGCGACCTGGACGGGGCCGATGCGGGTGACGTTGCGGAAGCGGCGGGACATCAGCGGGCGTCCTCTCCGGTGAAGTCGTGGGCGTGGTCGGTGAGCCACTGTTCGATCTCTCGGTGTTCGTTGGGGGTGGCCCGCTTGATTGCGGCTTCGGCGAGGGCCACGGCGTCCACGAGCCGGTTGTCGCGGGTCAGCTCGGCGGAGCGCTCCAGGGCCGACTGGATAGAGGGGCGCATGGTGTTGGTCTCCTCGTCTGTCAGGTGAGTTGGGCGGCGATGGCTTCGGCCATGGGTGTGGGGACGCCGAGGCGGGCGCGGAGGGTGGGGGTGTCGATGGGTGTTCCGGTGCGGGTGTGGTGTTCGGCGGCGACCTTGCGGGCGTGTTCGACGAGGGCGGCCGGGACGGCGACGGCGGGGCGCTCGGGCGGCGGTGGCTCGATGGCCGGTGGTGTCGGCGACAGCTCCGGCGGTTCCTCCGAGTCGAGTTCGGGCGTTGGTTCGGCGGCGTCCTCCTGGTCCACCGCGTCGTCTGTGTCTTCGGCGTTCTCGTTGGCCGGTGTCGGTGCGGTGTGGGCAAGGAGGGTTCCGCCGAGGAAGGCGACGGCGGGCCAGCCCGCGACGAGGATGCGCAGCCAGGCCGGTACGTCGTTCATGTCGAGGAGGCCGGCGGTGGCGACGTTGGCGCCGAGGGAGGCGGCGAGGGCGATGACGAACCAGCACCACCCGGCCGTTTTCGCCTCACCGGAGCGCAGTCGGCGCCAGGCGGCGACGAGCAGCAGGTCGACCGAGACGGGGTAGGCCCACGCTTTCCATCCGTTCTGTCCGGCCGCAGAGGCGATGTCGTGCAGGTGGGCGAAGGACAGCGCGGCGGCGATGAGCGCCTGGACGAGCACCGCGTCGACACGGGCCAGTTGGGCGCGCATGGAGCGGCTCCTTTTCGGGTTCAGGCATGGCAGGGGTAGGGAATTGGCGCGAGACGGTCATGCCGACCGCAGTGAGGCGAGGCTCAGTCGGTCACCGGGCGCGGCTGCACCACCGGGGTCGGGGACTCGACGGGCCGTGCAGGTACGTAGGGCCGGAACGGCTTGAGCGCGGGCAGGTCAGGTACCAGGTGGGCCGAGTCCCGGCAGATCCCAGCGGCGTCGCCGAGGGACAGGTACGGCGTGCGAATGCGCGACCAGCCGCCCGAGGTGTCACCGGCCACGGCCAGGCCCGGCAGCTCGGGAGCGATGGTGCAGGCAGCGAGGACCGCTTCGGGGGCGATGTCGCCGAGGGCCATCTTCGCGGAGGCTTCGTCGTTGACTCGGTGGCAGACCCGGCCGGTGAGCTGGGCGCGGAGCATGGTGGCGCCCTTGCCCAGTTCGGCGCCGAAGCGCTGCCCGCACACTTCCAGGTAGATGCCGGCGGCGCGGCCGAGTTGGGCGAGGCGGATGAGTTGGGTGACCATCTCGTCCCGGCGTTCCTCGTCCTTCTTGGTGGCGATGAGGAAGAGTTCGGCCACCTCGTCGACGAACAGCACGATCGGTACGGGGCGTTCGCTCTCGGGCAGGCCCCAGACGTCTGACGTGATCTCCTCGTCCGGGGTGTCCGGGGCGATGCCTTGCCGGGCCTTGATCAGGTCGTAGCGGTCCTCCATTTCCTTGACGAGCACGGGCAGCAGTTCGGCCGCCTGCTCGGGATCGGTGGCGAGGGCGGAGAGCCGGGAGGCGAACGGCGCCAGCTCCACACCCCGCTTGCAGTCGATGCCGACCAGCGCGACGGGTTGCCGGGCGAGCCCGGTGATCAGGTGACGCAGGTACATGGACTTCCCCGACAGCGTGGCGCCGAGGGTGAGCTGATGGGGAATGGTGCGGTAGTCGCGGACGAACGGGGTCGCGTCCTCCCGCAGTGCCACAGGGATCTTGAGGAACTCGGCGGCGGTCTTGCGGGGCATCCGCACGTTGCGCAGCACGTCGAAGCCGACGAGCCGCAGTTCGACCACGCCCGGCTTGACCGTCGTCACGTACACGGCGTGAACGCCCCAGGCATGCCGCAGCCGCTCGGCGGAGGCGGCGACGTCCGCCGGTTCCTGGCCCGGAGCGAGTCGGAGGCGAAGTCGCAGCCCGGTCGAGGTGGGCCGGATGATCCCCCGGCGAGGCGGTACCGGCCGGACCTCCCTGCGGGTGGTGGCTTTGACGGCGAGGACCCGCAGCCGGGACGGCGCCACGGTCAGCCCGCATGCCTCCATGACCGAGCTGTAGGAGCCGAGGAGTCGGGCGGTGGATATGGGCAGGCCGACCGTGGGCCAGTACACGCGGGGGTGCTTGGCTCGGGCGTAGGCGGCCCCGCCGCCGAGTACGGCGACAGGACCACCCACCTCCAGAAGTGTCACCAGGTCGCTCATCAGGCGGTGGCTCCCATGGCGGCCGGGAAGGCGGCAGGAGTCACGGCGGCGGCGCGGAAGGCGATGCCGTGACGCTGCTGCCCGTTGAACACCGACTCCCACGGCCGGGCGACCAGCCCCGGCAGCGCGACCGGCGCCCCCAGCGCCAGCCCTTCTGCCACACCGCCCTCGGGCACGGTGACCTTGATCAGCGACGACTCGCCGTCCTCGATGTAGACGACGCCGATCGTCATCAGCGCCTCACCGCTGACGGCGTCCTTGGCGATCTCGCCCGTCTGCCGGTCCCGGACCTTGGGCTCGGGAGCCTCGGTCAGCAGGATCGTGGCGGCAGAGGTCTCAACACGGATGGTGCGCAAGGCAACTTCCCCTATCTACTCGTCTAGACAAGATGCGTCCGGCGAACCCGATCTCCGGGATCACGCGAACGACTCTGCCACACCACTTGCCCACTCGTCTATACGAGTATGCCTGTTGGGGTGTACGAGTCGGAGACGCGTCCCCCGCGCACCACCGCAAACCACCCGATTACGTCGCCGGAAGTTGGTACGACAGCACGTACGCATCCGCCGCCATCACCGTGTCGCAGACCTCAACGGCCCGCCCCTCGGTGTCGAAGGCAGTGCGGATCAGGTGGATGACCGGCACACCGGAGGCCAGCCGCAGCGTCTTCACCTCGGCAGGCGAGGGCATCCGGGCCCGGATCTCCTCCTCGAAGTGGTCAAGACGATGACCCAGCTCCTCAAGACGGGCGTAGATGCCGCCGGGGCCGGGGTTGGGCTCGGCGATCGGCGTCCCGCGCGCGATGTCGAGGGGGAGATAGGACGTGGCGAACTCGACCGGACGGCCGTCGAGCAGATACCGCCGCCGCCGAGCCAGCACCCGACGCACGGACCCGAGCCGGGCCGAGACGTCCTGACTGGCCTTCTCTTCCTTGACCTCAAGACTGTCGACCTGGGGGTGACTGCCGGCGGCGTTCGCTTCGACGATGAAGGCAGACTTGCCCTGCTCGCGGTGGCGCCGGGCGAACCGGTCGGAGGCGAGACGCCGCACAGGTGGCCGTGGTCGCACGAAGACGCCCTTGCCGTGCTCGGCGTGCACGAGCCCTTCGCCCTGGAGGACGGAGAAGGAGTTGCGGACCGTCATCCGGGATACCCCGTAGTGATCGACAAGTTCCGCTTCAGAGGGCAGCTTCTCGCCCTCCTTGAACCGCCCACGGTCGATGGCCTCGCGCAGCTGGTCGGCGATCTGCCGAAAGACCGCACGATCGCTCGTGGGGTCGAGATCGCCGAGGAGGCCGGAAGGAAGAGAGGGCACGTGTACTCCTTTAGATATCTAGACGAGTGGGCGTTTGTTGTTGCTACGGTGGAGAGCCTAGCCAGCCGAGAGGGCCGAGGAACGTGAGCACCGACCGTCCGCACTCCGTGAGCGTCGCCGGAGTCATCGTCGACGACCAGGGCCGTGCCCTCTTGATCAAGCGCCGCGACAACGGCCACTGGGAGCCGCCGGGCGGAGTCCTCGAACGCGAGGAAACCATCCCGGAAGCCCTCCAGCGCGAGGTCCTCGAAGAGACCGGCATCAAGATCGCGCTTCCCGCGACCCTGACCGGTGTCTACAAGAACATGACCGGGTTGATCGTCTCGCTGGTCTTCCGATGTGAGGCGGCCGACGGCACGCCGACCACCGGAGACGAGACCCGCGCACTGCGCTGGGCCACCCGCGAAGAAGTCACCGAGCTTGCCGACGAGGCATACGCGATCCGCGTCCTGGACGCACTCGACCCAGCATCCCCGCCGGCCATCCGCGCCCACGACGGCGTGAAACTCGTCTAGCCCGAACCCGCTGCACATGGCGGCCTACCAGCACGAAGGAACTTGTATGCACGAGTATACGAGCACCGCCCGCGTCTGGGGACTCACTTGCCCAGGTTTTCCCGAAGAGGTGAGCCGGGCCCGCCGCTGGACACGCGACATCCTGCGCGGATCTCCCTTGGCAGACGACGCCGAGCTGATCGTGAGCGAGCTGAGCGCGAACGCGATCCTCCACACGGCCAGCGGCCTGGAGACGGGCAGCTTCCACCTGGCCCTAGCGGTGACCCGGAACGTGATCGCCTTGTCAGTGACGGACGGAGGAGGCACCGGTACGGCCCCGAAGGTTGAGCACCAGGACGACGAGGCCGAACACGGCCGGGGCCTGGGCATGGTCACCGCACTCGCCCACCGAGTCGCCATCCACGGCAGCAAGACCGGATACACGGTCACCGCGGAACTGTTCACCGGGAGCCGACCGGGAGACCGCCTGTGCTGAAGGACGAGGCCCGCCGCGGCTACTGGTGCGAGTGCTGGACCGAAGACCTCAACGGAGAGGGCGGGCTGGAGCTCCGGGGGTCGTTCGACGCCTACTCGGCTCCACAGGCGGACAGATGGGTGGCCGTCGCGCTCCGCACGATCTCACCGGCATTCGACCCGGACACATCCACCCAGGCGTGGGAGTGGCTGCACGACGGCCGCATAGAGACCCGCCGAGCCCTCCTGCGCTGCGAGCCCTGCACGGTGTCCATCACCCACGCCACGACCCGCATCACCTGGACGATCCGACCGGTGATCTTCCTGCCCCTCGCACACCGCCAAGGCAGGGAACTGCCGTCCTGCGCGTACGACTTCAAGCCCCGACCGCAACAGCAGACCGACTGAGTTACAACTTTCTTTACTGGTTCAAGGCGGCTCGCTCCGCTCACCGCGCGCGGCCCGGCCCCCGGCCGGGCCTGCGCTCCTGCCTCCGTCCCGCTCCAGCCCGGCCGACGCCCGCGCCGCGCTCAGAGCAATCAGCCAATTGCCCTCTAAGAGCAGTGCCTCCGGTGGGGGCGCTCTGACTCCGGGATGGAGAGAGTGCCGCAAGCGATTGCCGGCCGAGCGTGGTGAGGCGCACCAGCCGGACGCGAAGGCGTGAGGAGGCGCCATGCGCCTCGAGCGCAGAGCAGACCGTCGAATCGGCAGACACGTGTCCTATCAGTGAGGCATGATCGAGGAACGTGTCCATCATGGGCGCGTGCGCACTACGACCTATTGGAAGAGGTAATGAGTACCGAGTCAGAGATCGTCGAGAAGTTCAAGAGCGCACAGAACGCGCTCGTGATCCAGGCATCGGACCTTTCCCTCGAGACTATTGCAACTATGGCAGATAGCGGAGCAATTGACGTTGCTCCGCTTTTTCAGCGTCGAGAGCGCTGGGATGTGCGGCGTCAGTCTGCGTTGATTGAGTCGTTCCTTTTGAACGTTCCTGTACCTCCCGTATACCTATCCGAAGATGATTACGGCAGCTACTCCGTGATCGACGGAAAACAGCGCATCACAGCCGTACGCGATTTCATGTCCGGGACGTTCGCACTGAGCTCCCTCACACGCTTTCCCGAGATCAACGGCCTGAGATTTGCCGAACTTCCTGGGCAGTTGCAGAATTCCCTAAAGGTCCGACCTTACATCCGAGCCATCACCATCCTGAGGCAGTCGGACCGGGGGACGAAGTATGAAGTGTTCCATCGCCTGAATTCCGGCGGCGAACCTCTTAATGCACAAGAAATCAGGAACGTCATTTACCGGGGTCCACTGAACGACCTAATCATGGAATTGGCGAATTCCGCATTTCTTCGTAAGCAACTGAAGATCCGGGACGAAAAGTCTTCAGCATATAATCTGATGGCAGATGCCGAGTTTGTACTCAGGTACTTCATGTTGCTTGAGGCTTGGCGATCGTTCTCCGGAGATTATCGAATCTCCATGGATAAATACATGGAGAAGCACGGCCAAGCGAAGCAAGGCGAGATTGATACACTTCGCAATTCATTTGAGCGCTCACTGCTCGCATGCCAAAAAATTTGGGGCGAATACGCCTTCAAGCGACCTGAGGGTGCAAGCTGGCGAGACCAGATGCTGGCAGGAATGTACGACGCTCAGATGATTGCCGTGAGCATGGCAGACGATAAGAGGATCGCAACCCTCGTTGCCCGCAGAGAGGACGTAATCCAGGGCACTCGCGACTTGTTCAACGATTCCGAATTCGAGACGGCAGTCAGAGTGGCAACTAATACTGCATCTCGAGTAGTGCATCGAGTTGAATCTGTGTGGAATCTGATCTCATCGTTCTAGAGGGAGAATCGATGTCTTCCCGCGACTCCTTCATCGAACGCATTGAGACAATTCGAAGCGCATCAAATGACGCGTATCTCGTGGACCGCATTCTGACAGATACAGAGCACAATGCTCGCGCGCGCCTACTCAGAAACGGCCTGATGGTCGTGGCCTTTACGTCTCTCGAAGACTTCATTCGCGCACGGACGAAAGACTTGTTGGACTTCATCAGTCGGACAGTTATCCCTTTCCCCAAGCTGCCTCAGGGTCTCAAAGAGGCTGCCACCATGGGCGCGATGAAGGCGGCTAGAGACAGAGCGCAGATGGCAAAAAGCGCCGGCGACGACCATCTGGCGCTACTGCAAGAGGCAGCTTCTCAGATTGCAAGCACCGCCGGCGGTTCTCTACAGATCAGCAGATTCAGCTTGGGGTACTCTGGTTCGAATGTCAGCAGCGCCGAAATTTCAGGAATTCTTACTGCGCTCAACGTTCAAGACGCCTGGAACGAAATCAGCATAATTGCACGGCGGTGTGGTGCGGGGAGTATGCCTCTAAAGCCAGCATACGATCAAGCTATGCGCCTTAGGCACGAAGCCGCGCATAAGCCCGACGCAAATATTCAGCCACTCGATCTTCAGGAGTTCTGTTCCCAAGCTCTGGCCATTGCTCTAGGGTTCGATATTGTGGCCAGCAGAGCTGCTAAGTTGATTCGCGACGGCGACCAAGACATCCTGCTAGGAAAGATCAAGGTATCTCAAAATTGCACAATCAGGTTCCTCGACGCTGAAACGAGAGGCTACGTAGAACGCCGAGAACATGCGGGTCGCGCCGTGAAGGTGACGAAAGAGGAAGACGCAGCCTTGGTCGCTGCTGTAGCCAATGCGACTCGGGCGGGGGAACCTCTTGTTCGACGTGACCTTAGTTCACTTCCAGTGCAGTGGTTGATTACAGACGGAACCTAAATACCGCCCGGGAACCGTCGGGCCGCAGCGGGCCTGCGGTTCGAAGTTTGCGGCCGTGACATCGACACTGCATCAGGCGCCCACGTCAACTCAATTCCATGTTGAGTATTGTAGAAGCGCGTCCCCCGAATCTGGAGATGACGCCACCTGATTCAGCGCGAGCTTGCTTGTACTCTTCCTCGTCTTCTTCCTCCCATCTGAACGCAATCCCAGCCTTAGTTAGAACCTGCCATTCTTCGTCCAAGGCCTGAATCACGGGACTCGTCAGAATCGCTAGCTCAAGCGGACCCGCCAGCATCAGATCAGTGGACTGAACCTGTAGATCTTTCAAACGATCACTGAGGGCGGTACTTTCTTCGAAAGCCTCAAGCCACGTCTCAGGACTCGCCTGATCTAGTTTGAGCTTGACCAGCTTGAGCATGAAAAGGTCGAGATCTCGCTCGATCTCTGAAATATGCCACAAAAAGTCCCGATACGCTTGCCTGCGTTCTGATCGGACTGTCTTTCTATGCTCCAGTTTCGCCTGATCGCGTATTTGGTGCCGGGCCGCGAAATATGCCAAAAAGCCAGTACCCAGCGTTCCGGCAACACCTACACATGCTCCGAGCACCGCAGCAGTCCCCTGATCCACTCATGCATCGTGCCCGTGTAGGCGACTCACACGCCATCAGTTGGCGGAATATGGCTTGTCTCCATGGCCTGGCCGACGGGACTGCTCCCGTCGACAGCTACACCATGGCTGAAGTCGGTGGGGGTACAGCGAGGCATACGCGTGCGTGGTCGGCCGACGCACCCGCCGTCGTGGCTTGCTCTCGTCGACGGCACTAGCAGCGTGGTGAAGGCCGGTGGGGGTGCAGCGAGACATACGCGCGCCTGGTCGGTCGACGTACCCGCCGTCGTGGCTGGCTGTCGTCGGCTGAGGTTCGTGCCACTACCGTGCCAGATGCAGCGGTCAGCCACGGTCAACAAGAGTGCCTGAAGGTTGAGTTGCTGGGCAACTCAACAGTCCTCGAAGTCCCAGGTCACCGGTATGACAGCCCAGCCTCTCTCCTAAAGCGGGTGTCGCAGGTTCGAATCCTGCCGGGGGCACAACGCATTACCGCTCTGACCTGGGGTTTCTGCCCCGGGGAGGGGCTCTACTCGGCCTCGGACTCCTCGTCCGGGGCCCATTGCGTGAGCGGTGCGTGAGCGGACGGATCGCCACCTCCCTGCCCTTCTCCGCATCGATCAGCACCACCTAGCACAGGCTCTACCTCGCATTCTTGGGCGCCGCCGGGCTCCGATTTGGCTTCGGTGCCTTCGGCGTCCCTTGCCGGACGCGATGAGGGACGAGACACGCAGCAGCCTCGGCAATCACCAGATCAGTCTCCGGCAACAGGCTCGTATAGGTGTCCTCCATGATGCCTTCCAGGCCGACCTCGGCCAGGTGCGCCAGCGCCGCGGCACCGCATCGCAGAGCCCGACAGGGCGGTGATGCTTACCGACGCGGCGAAGCCAGCACCAGCTCCCTTCCCCAAGCCAGCCCCTGCTGACCAGACACGTTCGCCTGTCTCGCGGCGCTGCCCCGCCCTGCCAGCCAGCCACCGGCACAGTCCTTGCCCACCCGCAACCCGAGGATGAACCCTCGGCCGCATCGACGACCAGACCGCGGCACCGCATCACATCACGAACGCCAGCCCTTCGCCGCCATCGGCGGGTCCCGCAGTTGCCCATGCTCTCGGCGGCAGTCCGACTGATAGAGAGTCACATTAGTTACAGCATCAACTCGTTGCACACAATGTAGCCGCCTCGCTACCCTTGGCACCGAGCGACTTGTTCGATGACTTCGCGCTATGACGGATCAGCTTCCTCGGCTTGTGCTTGACCGGGTCGAGCAGCGGAACCGTCTTACTGTGCTCCCTCGGGTATGAGGTTCATGTCCACCTCCCCCCTCGGGCCGGATGGTGCGTGGCTCGGACGGCACCAGAGGCCCCGGTGGCAACTGTTCCGCGGGCCGACACGGGTGGAGGTCGGCGGTCGACATGTCCGCGCTCTCGCTCTGCCGGGCGCACCCGCGACTTGGCAGCACGACGCCGACATGCCGGTGCCTGAATCGGCCGACCTTCACGGAGAGCTGTTCCGTGTCCGACATCATCACTTTCTCCATCCCCTTGGACCAGGGCGAGGTTGGCCTCGTCGCAGCTGTTCTCCAGCGGGCAGCCGACGAGTGCCGCGCCACCCCCTCACCCGAACCCCCAAGTGATCAAGGATCCGAGATCACGCTCGGCCGCCTGGCATCGCACTGGGCCGGGATCGCAGAGCAAGAACTGCACTGCGGCATCGTCAATCTGCATGGCGAGCGGTTGTATATGGTCACCCTGTCTCCTGAAGGGTGGTACCAGGTTCGTGCGGCACTCAGCGAGCGCGCCGCGCGGCTTTCACTGACTCCGGTAGACACGCCAGCAGGTCGTGAGGATCGAAAGCAGGCGCGCAGAGCACTCCTCCTTGTGGATCGGATTACGGGAGCAAGCAGTGACCGATGAGTCCGTCGGCCATCCCTTCGACACGGGCGAAGGTTGGCAGCCAACGCAGTGGACGCTTCCCCGAGGCGCTGCCGTCGACAACCTTGCCTCCTCGCTGTTCGGGCAAGGTTTTACCGATGGAATTGTCCGGGTTCTCTCACGCGCTGCAGTACGTCCCGACGAAATGCGCCGGAAACTGACCGAGTCGGTCGAACTGCGTGTACAGGGTGCCACTTTGTTGATTGTCGAGACCAGGTTGTGGTCCGCATCAGTGGTGCCGCATCCGGCTAACCCGCGGGAGTACGGGCGCCGGACTTACGCACTGGGCGGAACCGGTACAACATTGCCCGAGCCAAGGTCGGCACCGAGCAAAGGCGCGGAGCTGGAGATCCATGTGGAGGATCCGAGCGCACTCGCGCAGCGGCTGGAAGATGCCAAGGGCCGTTTGACGAAGGAGAACCCCCTCAGCGAGGACATTGCGGTGGAGGGAGTACTCCAACCGCTTACTGTTGTGCCACTGACTGTGAATCACCACAATGGTCATCCAGCTGCCTCGCTCTTGATTGCCGCCGACGGCTCCAGCCGCATCAGTGCGGTGCACGATCTACTCGGATATTCCCCGTCGAAAGTTGCATACGAGTGGGGTGGAGACGACCGCAAATTTCGTCAGGAAGTCAACCGTTGGATCCGGCTAGTCCGGAAGCAGGGCTGGGAGAACCTTAGCGAGGAGGAGCAGGCAAAGGCGCGCGCCCTCACCATCCCCGCGCGTGTTGTCGTCGGGTTCCGCTCTGATGCTCGAGCAAACCAACTCTTCCATACGGCGGTACGCAACTTCATTGGCTTGACGCATATCCGGCCGCCCAAGCCGTACGGCCCTGCCGTGGAGAACGAGGCCAAGGCAGACGCTGTTCTCGACGTCCTAGCACAACCCACAACCACGCGGCCTGCCCGTATCTCTGCATCAGAAAAGCAGTGGTTCGCTGGGGTGATCACTGAGCATGACGCCTTGGCCGAGGGGTTCAGCCGACACCGCGATGTCCGGGCTGCAGAGATCGTCCGAGCTGTTCTGGGCGGGGGAATCGGCACAGCCCGTCGCGTCAACGACGGGATTCGCTCGTTGACAGCGAAGCAGCGGCCAAAGCGAGAAGATCGTGTGGATATTGCAGTTGAGCTAATTCTTCGCCCGGTTCGCACCGAGAAGAGTGATGCGCTCCAGTTCGTTCGACCGCGCCGCGCGGTGCTGCAACGCGCCTACCGAATGCCCGAGATCGAGGCACTTCCTTCCGACTCGCCCCTGGAAGGGACCGCAGAGGACCCACGATCGCTTGAGGACCTGCGTGATGAAGCCCTAGAGGAGGTGGAGCATGGCCTCGGCGACAGCGGGCGTCTAGGCATCGCCCAGACAGAACTCGCGGTCAAAGCCGCTTACTACATGGCGATTGCGGAACCTATGGCTTTGCAGCGCGAAGTTTTCGGCGGATCCGGTGACGAGGACGATCGCACTCTGCCTGTCGTGGTACGCGCCATGCTCTCGCGCCGTCGGGGCGTATTCCAGGCATACGAAATCGTGCGAGCAGGCCGACTTGGCCAAAAGCTGTACGAGGTCGACGAAGCCGGGATGCTGGTGCTCACAGTCGGAGGCGAAGCCCGCGAGTTGACTGACTCGCTAGTGCGCCACACATACAACGGCGAGGCACTGGCAGAAGTCGCGAGCGGGTTCAAGGCTGCAAGTCTGCGCTGGGCCGACGTGACCACGACTGTCGAGGCCCTCAAAAAGGCCGTTGCCAGCATGACGAGGGTCCCCATCCACGCGGGCGGGGCCAGCCTCGTGGAGCGGGACGGATGGGATTCAGCCCAGGTCTCGTCCCTTCGCCAGAGGCTCGACCGTATCGACCGCACCCTGGCCAATTGGGCCGACCGGTATGACGACCTGGACGAGTCCGGCGCCCGGGAGTCAGAGGAACACGCTTAGTCGACGAATGACTACTCCGAGAGGTCGCCCCCTTCTCCAATCTTGAAGGCATCCGTATGTTCAACTGACGCCAGGGCTGAAATTACCAATGCATTGCTCCGGAAAGGCATTTCACTCGGCCCCAGACTCCTCGTCCGGAGCCGTTTGCGTGAGCGGTGCGTGAGCCGGGACGCCGTGCCCCAGTCTTTCTCCGGATCGCTCAGCGCCATCCGGCACAGGCTCCGGGCTGGACCCCTCCGACTTGCCGGGCTCGGGCTCCCCTTCGGGGGCGGCCTCTTTGAAGTCGGGGCGGGCGCGAGGTACGAGCCGGGCTGCGGCCTCGGCGATCGCCAGATCCGCCTCGGGAAGCAGGCTCGTGTACGTGTCGGCCGTGATGGTGATCGAGGAGTGGCCGAGCATCTCCTGGATGTCCTTCAGGTCGGCCCCGGCCGCGTGTGCCAGCGTTGCGGCGCCGTGGCGGAGGTCGTGGAGCCGGATCGGTGGGAGGCCGATCTCCTCGTACAGCTCGATGAACCGCCGTGTGACGTTGGCGGGATGGAGTATCTCGCCGTTCTCCTTGGTGAAGACGCGTCCGGTCTCCACCCAGGCGCTCCCCCACTCCTCGCGGTCCTTGTCCTGCTGGGCGCGGTGCCGCCTGAGGGCCTGGACCGTGTCGGAGTCCAGCGCGATCGTCCGTGCGCCGGCGTCGGTCTTGGGGTCGTCCTCGTACACCTCCCAGCCATCGACGACGAGTTGCTTGGCGACGGTGATGAGTCCGGCATCGAGGTTGGTGTCGGTCCACTTCTGCCCGCACGCCTCGCCCCGTCGGCTGCGCTGCGCGCCACCGCGCCGGGCAGCTCCAGCGTGCAGACCTGGACCGACCACACCGCCGCCTGGAGGATGGCCGCATGACCACGGCGCCCGCCATCGAACTGCGCACCTTCACCACCCTCGACACCGTCCGCGGCGACCTCCTCGATGTGTACGCCGATGTGCGCGCCCCGCTCCTCCACCTGCCGAACTACGCGGTCACCGCGTTCGGCGAGCGCCTGGACCGACACGGCACCGAGCCGGGGTTCACGGCCGTCCTCGCGTACGCGGACGACCATCCGGTCGGCTACGCCTATGGCAACACCATCGAGCACGGCGACCGGTACTGGCAGCGCACCAGCCCGGCGCCGGCGGAGAAGTACACCGAGCGGCCGGCTGTGGCCCTGAAGGAGATCGGCGTCCGGCCGACCTGGCGGAAGACCGGCACTGCACGGCGCATCCATGACGCGCTCCTCGCCACCCGCGACGAGCCGTTCGTCAGGCTCATGGTCAACCCGGCCGCCGGGGACGGAAAGGTACACGCGCTCTACAAGGCGTGGGGGTACGCAGACATCGGGCTGAGTCAGCCGTCACCAGCCTCGCCGATCCTCACCGTAATGATCCGCGCCATCAGCTGATCGACGCCTGCGGCGCCCCGCTGTCTTCGAACGGCGCAACCGCTCGAAGGGGACGGCCCGCGACGACAGCCAGTGTCGACCGGTCTCTACAGGTGAGTCGAGGCGCTCATGGTGGTCCCACCCTGTCCGCACGCGTCAAACCTCAGATTCCGGCCTCCAGGCCGCCGAATCATTTCAAACCCCGGGCTTCGGGTGAGCACGACGCGGGCGGTGAGGGCGTCGACGGAGTTGAATCCGAAATGAGTGTCAGTGGGTGGCAGTACCGTCGAGGCATGACTGCATGGCCGCCAATTGATCGTGACGATCTCCGCAGGGCACGCGGTGACGCGGGCTTCGATACCGTGCTCCCGCTGCTCGTCAGGCGCTTGATAGCCGAGACCGCAAGCGGGTTGGAATCCTTGGACATGCCAGGAGGCTCCGGCACCGCGGTCGGAGGTTTCGACGGCATCGTCACAGCGTCGGGACCGTCGGCGTTCGTGCCTGAGGGAACTTCGGTGTGGGAGTTGTCTGTTGGCGGCGGCAACAGCAAGGCCGAGGGAGACTACGAGAAGAGGGTCAAAGGACCGAACGGACTCGCGACCCAAGACGTCGCCTACGTGGAAGTCGTCCTTGACACGTGGAGAGATGCCCGAACCTGGTCTGCGCGCCACACCGAGGACGGTCGGTGGCGGGAGGTGCGCGGGTACAACCTCGACATGATCGACCTCTGGCTGGAACAGGCGCCCGCCACTACGGCATGGCTTGCTGCCCGACTGGGGAAGGCACAGCCGGGCGTGCGGTCTCTGGAATCGTGGTGGACAGACAGTTGGCTCCGATCGACGCACTTCCCACTGGACCGGGCGGTGGTGCTGGCAGGAAGAGAGAAGGCAGCCGCCGACTTCAGTGCCATACTCGCCACCGGGCAGTCGGTGATCACGCTAGGCGGTGATCTACGCCCCGACGAAGTCTGCGCCTTCGTTGCCGCTGCCCTAGAACAGGAAGGCATCCTGGGGGCCACTCAGGTGGGGGCGCGGATACTGTTCGTTTCCGACAAGAATGGTATCGAGCAACTAGTCACGCACCGCCAGTCTTTGATCTTGGTCCTCGCAGACCCGGCGCTCGCACGGGACATTCCACAACAGCACCCTCACCAGCTCGTGTGGGCGGCGATGCCCGGCGGCCCGTGCGACGTGAACGTGCCCAGGCTCCACAGCCAGGTCATCGAGTCCCTGCTGCGCTCCGACGGCATGCCGAGCGAGCGAGCGGCCCGACTCGGCGCGCTCGGTCGCCGCAGCCTGCTCGCGCTGCGGCGGGCCCTGGCCCACCACCCGGAGCCACTCACACCGGAACGGGCCTCGACGCTCGATGTGGTCCGCCGACGGCTGCTCCTGCTGAATTCCTGGAACGGGGACAATCAGGAAGACCGCCGTGTGGTTGGACAGTGCTCGGGACTTGAATACGAAGACTTGCAGGAACGGGCTCGGGAGCTCGCCGCCGGGACCGACATCCCCTTCCTCGGCCGCCAGGAAGAGATCTGGCACGTGCTCGCTGCCGAGGATGCCTGGACCTTGCTCGGTACCTCCCTCACCAGCGACGATCTCCAGTTCTTCCGAACGGCAGTCTTGGAGGTACTGACTGAAACGGACCCGACCCTCAACCTAGACCCGGGCGAGCGGTGGAGGGCCGGGGTGATGGGCGTGAGACGGGGCTTCTCAGACACCCTTCGCGCAGGGCTCGCCCAGTCGCTCTCCCTCCTGGGCACCCTGGGCGCGGACCTACGGGGCCCCGGAGGCGTCACAGGGGATCGATGGGCACGGCTGCTGGTTCGTGATCTGCTAAAGCAGGCCAACGCTGATGACACGTACAGCCTGTGGCGTTCCCTGGGCGATGTGCTCACCTTGCTGGCTGAAGCCGCCCCGGAGGAGTTCATAGAGGCGATGCACGAGGGCCTCAGCGGCACCACACCTCTTCACACCGCCATGTTCACCGACAACCAGCCTGACAACATGGGGCTGGGATCCAGCTCTCCTCATACAAGTTTTCTGTGGTCCTTGGAGATCCTGGCATGGTCTCCGGAGTACCTCGATGACGCAGTTGACGTACTGACCGCGCTGGCCGTCGTGGACCCGGGCGGCCGGCTCTCGAATCGTCCCCTCGCCAGTCTGGTGGGGATTCTCAGCGCGTGGGCTCCCAACACGACCGCCCACGCCGAGGACCGCATCAGAGTGATCCAACGCCTGGCGCGGAGGCAGCCGGTAGTCGGCCGCAAGTTGCTCCTCCAGCTCATTCCTGACAGTCACGCGGTGCAGTTGAGTCATCCTGGTCCGCGTTTCCGTGGCTGGAAGGGGGACGCCGTCGTCACCCCGCGTGATCGATGGAGTGTTATTACCGCTGTTGTCGACCTGCTCCTCGACGAGCTCATTGCCGCGCCCGAGCTGTATGTCGACCTGATCGGCAAAATCGACGTTCTCCCTCCCAAGCACCGCGCTGAGGTCGCGCAACGGCTGACCGAGCTGGCCGACGACCTGGAAGATGACGCTCAGCGTGCGGTTCTCCACCACGCACTGCGCGATCAGGTCTCCCGGCACCAGGAGTATGCGGACGCCGCGTGGGCCCTTCCCGCAGACGAGCTTCGCCCCCTCCAAGCCGCGTGCGATGCGCTGGAGCCTCGGAATCCGGTGAAGCGGTACGCCTGGTTGTTCCAATCCGGCTGGATCACGCTTGGCGACATCAGGCGTCGTGACAACTACGCCGCCTACGACGCGGAAATCCTCGCCCGGCGGGCCGCAGCGGTCGGGGAGACAGTCGCGAACGGAGGGCTGGCGGCCCTCGTCGAGCTGGCCTCCGCAACGGAGTTCGCGGACCTGGTGGGCATCGCTCTGGCAGAGCACTCCGAGGACCATGACCAAGAGCTGCTGTCCTGGCTTGAGGAGGACGCCTCACCAGCCAAGGAGGTTGCGGCTGGGTACCTGCGTCGGCGCATGTGGGCCCAGGGGAATGATCTCCGTGACAGGCTTCTTTCTCTCACGGACGTTCCGCAGGTGCAGGCAGTGATCCTGCGGCTTGCCCCGGATACAGCCACCGCGTGGTCCAAGCTCGCTGAACTCAGTCCGGAAGTAGCAGGACACTATTGGCGCGAGTTCTCCTACTTCGGGCTCGGCTCCGACTTCCCGCGAGCGCTTGATGCGGCCCAGTCGCTGTTAAGCGCAGGGCGTCCCGCAGCGGCGCTGGACCTGATCCTTCTATACGACCGAGAAGGGGAGAGCGCAGAGGCCGCTGAGATCGTCGTCACCGGGCTTGAAGCCCTCATCGCAGCTAGGCTGAGCGATCCTGAGATCGGGCGACTCACTTCACGCTTCCAGGATCTATTTGCGCTGCTGGCCCGGCACCACGAGCACATCGGGCCCCAACGAATCCTCAATCTGGAGTGGCAACTATTCCCTGCGCTCGGGTTCGACGCTAAGGCCCCGACGCTCCACAAGACGCTGGTTGAGGACCCTGAGGCGTTCGCGGATTTGGTGACGTGGTCCTTCCGTCCCAGCACCACTTCCGAGGAGGACGTAACAGACCCCGTCGAGCAGGAGAATAGACGCAATATCGCGAGCCGCGCCTATGGAGTCCTTCACGCTTTGCGTACATGTCCCGGACTTACGGCCGACGGGACCCTCGACCCGGTTGCACTGCGCACGTGGGTCATGACGGCACGGGCAGAATTGGCTGCAAGAGATCGTGCCAGGGTAGGTGACGTGCAGATCGGTCAGGTACTTGCTTTTGCCCCGCGCGACCCGGACGAATTGCATGTCCCGGAAGCTGTCCGAGACCTACTTGAAGAGATTAATAGCAGCGATCTCGAACGAGGTCTCAGTATTGGTATCTACAACAAACGAGGTGTGACCAGCCGGGGGCTACTGGATGGCGGAGTTCAGGAGTCGGAGCTGGCCCGGGCCTTCCGGGAGCAGGCCGAACGTGCACGCGCGTGGCCGCGAACCAGGAAGTTGCTCAAAGGGCTTGCGGAGTCGTACGAAGCTGACGCGCGGCGGGAGGACCAAGAGGCAGAACGACGGCACCAGGGCCTGGAGTAGGCCCTGGTGCCGTCGCTGGCACCTGATCGTCGGCCAGCCTTGGAGGCCAAGGCAGCGCCTTCACGCGTCCTTTGTTCCAGAACTACCCGGAGTCCCCAACAACGCCAACGACACGAAGAAGTGATCACAAGCTCAGGCGCCGCGCGGCCTGACTCATCGAGGAGAAGCAGTGCCTAAGCGGCCTCAGCAGCACCAAACTGCAGCAAAGGCAGAAAATGCCGTGCGCTCCCTCTGGGTGAACGGAGGGCATGCAGTCGACACGATCAGAGAGGATTACGGGGAAGATCTCTTAGTGCAGACGTGCCTTAGAGAACGTGTCGATGCGTCGAGAATCTGGGTGCAGGTAAAGGGGACGACAAAGGATTGTTCCGATGAACAGTCAGCCCTTCCTGTTCTGTACATCAATGCCGAGCAGGTCCTGCGATGGTCTCGGAGTAGCGATCTTGTGATCGTTACGCTTTGGGACGTAAATAACAATATGGGGTGGCATACGATTCCTGACGGGAGTTTCGACCACATAGCCCTCTTGGAAGCGGGAACCAGTACGGTCCCCATTACGTTCGAAAGATCCCGTCGATTCGACGAATCGGCTGTAGAGTACCTTTCTTGGTTCGCTCGCATCGATCACGCCGATCGCAGTGTTGGCTACTCGCTCTCAGTCCTTGCCGAAGCGGAAGAAGAAGCGGCAGGAGAAGCGGCAGAGCCTACCTATGTGAAGCATCATCAGGCCGCTATCGCGTCAGTCGTCCATCAACTCGCCACTGATATCGGCGTCTTCTCGCGTGACGGCAAGATGACGTCAGACTTCAAGTCGGCACTGTCCGAGGGCGTAAAGCAAATTGAGGGTGAAACCAGTGAGCAAATTTTGGGCCGGTCAATATTGTGGGCGCTTGCGAAAACGGCATACGCTAACTGTGCCAGAAATGGCCTACCCTCAACTCTACTTGTGGAATTGACAGAGAATATAAAGAATGTCGCTTTCGGTGACATCTTCCGTCGCGCAAGCGCCGCAGAGTGACATGCGCTGGGCCAATTAGGACCAGGTGATCGCCATGGCACGGGACGTGCGGAAGACCGCCGACCTGCACGGACGCAAGTACTCCATCGACGCTGTCCTGGCGGCCACGGCCGCGGCCGCACGGGAAGCGACACCGACGATCTGCATAAGCTCCTCACAGGTCACTCCGTGCGAGTCGAGAAGGTCTGACGAGACGCCGCCCGCACCTCACTCCGACGACTCGCGGCGCCCCGGGGCCCGCTGGCCGTACACCAACGGAAAACCCCACGCACCCTCTACAAGTCGCGGCGGTAGGAGGACACCCAGACCAACCGGCACCGGCCTCGCCGAGGATGTGGATAGTCGATCACGCCGTCACCCCGCAGGCGGCTCAGCATTGTTCACGGAGACGATCAGATACGGGTCGATCTGCAACCAGAAGGCATCGCCGCCCCGTTGGACCGCCCCGTCGAATCCCATGCCGCGCAGCCGCTCCCACACCGCAAGGGTGTCGGTGACCGCGATGCGCAGTTGGGCGCCCGGAACGTCCGTGGCCCGTTCCTTGCGGTACCACTGCCTGATGACCAGGTTCTCGAAGGAGACCCAGTCCTTGCCACGGCGGGACGTCGCCATCCCCAGAGCTGTGAGGGCTTCATTCACGCGGCCGATGTCGGTGACAGGCAAGTACGCCCCCTGCAGTCGGGGTTGTACAGCCGATCGGTTCACGACGTCCGCCGGTGCTTCCGCGCGAGGAACATCGTGGACATCTCCCGTTTCCACGCGCCGCACCCCTCGGATGAGGAAGAGGTTCTGACCGTCCACAGTGGTCAGACGGGTGCGATATGCCGACCAGTTGCCGGCCATCAGCGTTCCTCGACTCACGACGCGTGCCTCGCGGCGGTCCGGGAGCAGAAGGCTGGCTCCGATGTCGGCGGCGTCGAGCTCGTCGAGGAACCGCGACCGTGCCTGACCGGCTTCGTCCGGGGAGGGCGGAGCCAGTGGCTCGGGAACAGGCTGGAGCAGATTCTCAGCCAGCGCGTTCAGCAGAGGCGCGTCCTGAACGGACCGACCGTAAGAACCGAGCCATTCCTGCCCCAGACTCGCACCGAGGAGACCGGCTGTCATGGACGCCAACGTGTCTGTGTCCGCGCCCTCTTGGCGTGCCGGAACGCCGACGCCGCGCTCTGGGCTGGAAGCGGACCGCGCGGCAAGGTAGATGGCGGCCACCGCGCACAGGGTCCCTGAACCACGAGTCTTCGTCCGCATCAGGCCATGTGTCTCCAGATAGGCGGAGGGAGCACTGAGCGCGCCGCTCTCCAGCGAGGCTCGTGCGCTGCTGAGGAGTTCTTCCACCTCCTGCACAGTCTCATCCCACGCGCGTTCGTAGCCATCCGAGAACGCCTGGGACGCGGCGTCCAGCCAGCGCCGGTCCAAGCCCTGCCACACCGGTTCCCGCCAGTCCTTCAGCCCGTCCAGGACCGCTTCGACGAGCCAGCCGTAGGCAAGCGGAGCGGGCTGACGCAAGCTGACCCACAGCGCGTAGGCGTGCACCAGCGCACCCAGGAGTGCCCGGGGATGTCCGTGCGTCGTCGCTGCATCGTGGATCACGTCGTGGGCCAGGTCCCCGAAGGTGCCCTCGTGATGGGCGATGACGTGCGGCGCGATGCGCATGGCCGCACCATTGGCTCCAGCGGCGAAGTATTTGCCCTGATCGTCGGCCCGATTTCCCCAGGCAGCTCCCTGCTTCTCCCAAGCCCGGCAGGCACGCTTCACGCCAGCCCCGGCTCCGCGTTCGTAGTCGAGAAGGAAGGGCCACTCCACTCGTTGGAGCCAAGGAAGCCACTGATCTCCGGCAGTGAGACGAGCACGGGCCACGGCAATCAGCATCTGGGTGTCGTCGCTGTACTCGCCGGGCCCGATGTCCTCGACGATCGGACGGAAGCGGCTGCCAGCCATGCGCTGCCAGGCGAAGAACCGTCCGGAGACCTGACTCAGGGGCGGCACTGAGCGTGTGCGGTCCCGCCGCTCGTAGGGCCAGCCCATGGCGTCCCCGACGGCTGCCCCGACGAGCATGCCGCGGGCCCTGTCGGTCCATGGGTGCAGCTCAGCGTTCACGTGTTCACTCTGCCAGAGTCGCTCGTGGGATGTACGGAGTCTCCGGTGGCCGTATGCCCGAGCGTACGGACTTGCTCAGGACGTACTTGTCGAAGAGCATAGGCGCGACGACCAGGGGCGGTAGCAAGGCCGCCATGCCGAACCGCGTGAGCCTGAAGTACTCCAGGTCCGCTTGCTGCTCGTCCCGGACAATGACCGAGCGTACGGCGGACAGCGGGATGGTGCCGGGTATCTGTATCTCGGCCTGGTCGTCCGTAGGCCACCACGTCGGATGCGCGGATTCCCGCTTCCGTGTCGCATTGCCGGTCACGGTCGGCGCGAACAGGGCGTCGAAGGCATCGACGCCGGTCAGAGCGCCGGCACTCTCGTCCCGTGCCGAGTTGTACGGACAGAACCGCGTGCCCGGCGTAGCGAGCAGTTCGACGTCCAGGGTAAACACAACCCAGTCTCGGAAATGCGGGTCCCTGCCAGCAGCCTGGGACTGGTACCACGCGTTCGGGTACTCGACGCTCAGAAAGGTGCGGTCCGGTGCCCCGTCCAAGCGCTGGGTATCGGCCGGCCGATAGGCGTCTGCCGACTCCCGCAGGGTGGCCACCGGCCGAATCTCGCGGCTGTCGAGGATGTGGGACAAGTTGGCCGACTTGGTGCAGTGGCACAGTCGCGTGACACCGCGGGCCCTGGCGCGGGCGATGATGTCGTTCACGAGTCCACCCGGACGTACAGGTCCGACATTTCGTTGGGCAGCAGATCGGTGAGTTTGCCAGAGTGCAGAATGACGAGCTCCGTACGTGCCCGTGTAACCGCCACGTACAACTGCCGCCCTTCGCGTGCCTTCGCCTCGTCGGGGCCATGGGCCTCCACCTCGCTCGGTTTCGGCAGTTCGTCGGCGTCGCAAAACGGGAGGATCACCGAGTCGAACTCAAAGCCCTTCGCCGCGGAGTAGGTTCCGTAGAACACGCCGGGCTGGTCCGTCCAGCGTGGGAGATCACGGTGCAGTCGTTCGACGGGGACACGGCCGCCCGAAAGGAGAAGCTTGAGCTCGGCTTCGTGCTCCCGTGTGCGCATCAAGATGGCGACCTGACGATCGGCTCCCAGTGCCAGGGCCGTACGCGCGGCTTCCGCAAGTTGCCGCTCCTTACTCGGGCTTTCCAGGATGGTGGGCTTCGGGCCGTCGGCCGCCGGGCGGGTCGGCTGGACAAGGTCGACCTCGTCCTTGAAGTACGGCATCTCGGACATAACCTGGGCAAGTTGGGCAATCTGACGGCTGTTGCGGTAGTTGTGGGCGAACTCCACGATGCCTCTGGGTACATGAAGGCCGAGGGACCGCCAGGACATCCTGCTTCCGTAGATCTGCTGCGCGTAGTCCCCGAAGAACGTCAGTGAACCGTCCCCAGGGATAGCTGCCGCGAGGCTGCGGATCATCTCGGGTGTGAAGTCCTGGCCCTCGTCGACGATCACATGCCGGTAGTGCCGCTCGGCCGTATCGTCCTTGAGGAGTGCCAGAGCAGCAGACGCCATGTTGTCGAAGTCGTACTCGTGCCCGGCCTCTGCGCGCAGCTGCTCGTAGCGCCGATAGATCGCGAAGACGACTTCGCGATCGGACTGCTGGAGCGGCTTGCCCCGGCCGACTCGTCGAGTGCGGCCTTCCACATACGTGTGCCGATCGACGCCGTGCCCGACCAGCCAGTGCAACTCGTCCAGGAAGAACTCGAGCGGGCGCTTGACCAGCGCCCGGCCGGGAAGCCGCGCGCGGGCCTCCTCCAGTGCCCGCTCGACCAGTTTCTCCTTGAGCTTGTATATGCGCACCGACGCCCTAGTGCGGTGTGCGAGGTAGCCGCGTGCGAAGGTGTGGTACGTCTCGATCTGTAGATTAGGGGGCGCCGTGCCCATGCCCTTGAGGTAAGTAACGAGCGCCTTGTTGAAGGTGACCAGCAGAGTGCGGCCTCCGATACCCGGTGCCGTGGCCAGATAGTGAGCCCGGTGGACCGCCATCGTCGTCTTGCCGCTGCCCGCCGTACCGAGAACGACGCAGTGACCGCGTTCGTTCAGGAAAACGACGTCCCTCTGGTGACCCTTCGGTTCAGGTAACGAAAGCCCCATCACGTCAGTATGACGCGTCCATGGTCATTTGGCATAGACGAGAAAGCATCCTCTCCCGCAGGCCGTACACTCCACCGCCACAGCGCTTTCACCCCCAGCCGACGATCGGTAACTGCATATCGTGGGCCGTGCGACAGCACTTCCGCTAACGTCGCCAGCCCACCCTCGAAGGGAACGTCCAGGGAATGTGAGGCCCGGGGAAACGGCGCCAGCCGGGTACTGCAAGGAGCGCGTCTACCAGACGCCTGCACCCTCGCGATGCGTGCGCAATGCGTGAGCGGACTGTCTGGCACAGGATGGCCTGAGCAGGACCGAGTATGCTGCCGCATCGCGCTGACCGGTGAAAACAGCACCAAACGGTAGCGTCGAGCACCACCCGGCAAGGATCCAATCCCACTCCTAGGGGCTGTCTTCAGTTGTGATCGATGGGTTTCAGGAAACTGCTGATCCAGATGGTCGCTGCGCGGAGATGGAGTCCGGCGAGGTAGCTCTCGGGCTTCTTGTCGTAGCGGGTCGCGATGCCCCGCCAGTCCTTCATCCTGTTGATGGCCCGCTCGACCGTGTTGCGGTCGCGGTAGAGATCGGCGTCGTGGGTGACGGGCCTGCCGCCACGGCTGCCTTTCTTCCTGCGGTTGGCGGCTTGATCCTTCTTCTCCGGGATGACCGCCTGGATGCGGCGTTTGCGCAGGTGGGCGCGGTTGGCGCGGGAGGAGTAGGCCTTGTTGCCGGCCACGGCGGCCGGCCGGGTGCGGGGACGGCCGACGGGCAGGCGGACCCGCACCTTGTTCAGGACGGCGATGAACTGGGGGCTGTCGGCGG